>JABURQ010000083.1 GCA_014762625.1 Planctomycetaceae bacterium
GGTTCGTGGTCAGTTGCCGAGAAGAAACTAGAAACTGGCAATTAGAAACTAGAGAGAGACAAGGAGTTTTCATCACTGATATCTTTCTCCTGAATCCTCTGTCTGACAACAAACCGCCGATAGCAGCGTGTTGAGAAACGGATTTGTTGGCGAGAATGAGAGTTTTGAGATGAGCACGAGGAAAAAATCGCAGGTGAATCCCGTGATTCAGCGAGAATTTTTGACGATGTGATTCAACTCAAAAAGCCATTCGCGGCAAAATTGAGTTTTTCAACGGGCTGATAGGTAGAGCGAGTTCGATCTTTGACAATTTGAACATGACTCAGAACCTTGCGCTACGGATTACGTCCAAGCAGGGCAGCAATCGGTCGGCAACTCCTCTTGCCGGATGACTCTTCGAATCGAATAATCGTTTCAGCGGGTCGTTCTCTCCGAGAAAGGTGCGCGATGTCCGATCTCAAAAGCAAACGACTGATCATTGCCAAAGGGTGGATGTTCCTGTTCGCCGGATTCCTGGCGGGTGGTCTGCTCCTCTTCGAGAACCTGTCCTGGCGGAACGGTCTGCTGCTGGCAATCTGCGTCTGGAGCTTCTGCCGCTTCTATTATTTCGCGTTCTACGTGATCGAGCATTACGTCGATGGCGAGTTCAAATACGCGGGACTCTGGGACTTTGTGAAGTACCGCTTCATTCGCAAAGAGAAGTGATTGGAACGCAGAGTGGGCTGGAGTACGATGGGATTCCTTCATTCTCTGGTCTCTTTTTCTTTTCGCTGAATGCCATCCATGAAATCGCTACGAGCGGCTACCTGTCAGTTTCCGGTTGAACCCGATGTGCGGGCCAACGCCAGCTATGTCATGAAGCAAATGCGGCAGGCGGCAGAACAGGGTTGTGATATTGCTCACTTCTCGGAGTGTGCGTTGTCCGGTTATGCGGGAGTCGATTTCCCGTCGTTCAAAAATTACGACTGGGAACTGCTGAAATCCTGCACGGAAGAAATCCAGTCTCTCGCCGGGGCACTCAAACTCTGGACGCTTTTGGGTTCATCTCATCCACTCACCGGAAAGAACAAACCCCACAACTGTCTGTACGTCATCAACGACCGTGGGAAGATCATCGATCGGTACGACAAGCGATTCTGTACCGGAAAGATCAAGCCGAAGCCGACGATGGATCAGTGCCATTATTCCCCCGGCAATACACCGGTGACGTTTAAGGTCAAGGGAATCACCTGTGGCGTGGCGATCTGTTACGAGTATCGGTTTCCGGAACTGTATCGCGATTATCTCCAGCGAGGTATCAAGATCTTATTCCAGTCCTTCCACAATGCCCGCCAGACGCCTGTCGCCGACGATGATTACAACATCTGGGAGACGATCGTTCCGTCCACGATGGCATGCCGAGCGGCCGAGAATCATCTCTGGATCTCGGCCAACAACAGCACGACGCGACCCTCCTGCTGGCCGAGTTTTGCGGTGCGTTCCGATGGTGCGATTGTCGGCAAGTTGAAATTGCATACGCCGGGCGTCCTCGTGACCGAGATGAAACTCGATCCCAAAATCTTCGATGCTCCCGGACCGTGGCGGGAAACCAGCATGCAGGGCCAGCTTTATTCGGGAAGACCGGTCAGCGACCCGCGTTCAACCGATCGAACCAGTTTGTGATATCAACTCAGCCAAGCGGGAATCGGCAGGTCCAGCGATTCCAGAATGCTCCGGTAGTCCTCCGGTTTGTTCATATTGCGCAGAGAATCCAGGTTTGGATCGACGTCCCGTAATTCCTCGATATCAATTTCACGGCTGTTCGATTCCTCAATCAGAAACAGCGGACGCAATCGATCTTCCGCCAGCAGAGAGGCTACACGTTCAGACAGACTCACCCGATAAACGCCCGCCAGCGGATGATAAAACTTTCC
The DNA here is from genome assembly GCA_014762625.1 of Planctomycetaceae bacterium. Lineage (GTDB taxonomy): Bacteria > Planctomycetota > Planctomycetia > Planctomycetales > Planctomycetaceae > JABURQ01. Next base: position 1,914 of record JABURQ010000083.1, read on the forward strand.
CTCTTTTACGACAGCCAGATCGTGATCGCCGAGCTGATCGATCACTGACGCGATGAACTCGGAGTTCAATAACGGGGCATCGCAGGAGGTAACGTAGGCAGAGGTGATCGCGGTGTGCTTCTGTAAATATTCCAGTCCCGCACTGAGACCGGCCAGTGGGCCTTTCTCGGGGATCTGGTCTCGTACGAGAGTCACGTCTGCCGGCAGTCCCGTGATCGGTTGATCCTCGGCAGCGACCGCAATGATGGGGGAGGTGACTTCCCTCAGGATTCGAATGGTTCGTTGCAGGCAAGTTTCGTCACCGATCGGTAGCGACCATTTGGGACGTCCCATGCGGGAACTTTTGCCGCCGCAGAGAATGATACCGGCGATCAGCGGATCGGTCGTGGTCGATTGCGAGATTGTCATCGTACGAGGTATGTTAGGGTGATCGTTCATTACTTTTGAGTGTGAAGATGAGCACAGAGAATCAAGGATCACAACCCTGGTACGCCGACGGATTGAAATTCGAGTGTACTCAATGCGGCAATTGCTGTACGGGAGCACCGGGAGCCGTCTGGGTTTCCGAGGAGGAACTCCAGGCGATTGCCGATGAACTGGGGAAAAGTATTGGCGAGGTCCGCCTGATGCACACGCGCATCGTGCGCGGTCGTCTCTCGCTGCGGGAATATGCCAATGGAGACTGTGTCTTCTTTGACGGTAAGAGTCGCGGATGCACGATTTACGGAGCCCGACCGGTCCAATGTCGAATCTGGCCGTTCTGGCGATCGAACATTTCCACCCCCAAAGACTGGCAGGAGACACAACGGGAATGCCCTGGTGCCGGGCAGGGGAACTTCGTTTCTCTGGAAGAAATTGAAGAGCGTGCGTCGCAGATCGAATTGTGAGTTGGAGTTGTGGAAATTCGCATTCGGGTCTGATTGGGAAAAATGTGACGATTCTGCCGATTTTTCGTGGAGCCGCGAACGGTTGTCAGTCGATCTATGAAAGGTGGAGAGTCTCCGGACTCATTCTCCGTACTCGTTACGGAGCCACAAGAATTTTGTAATCCATTGTTATTCAATGGTTTACGTCAGATCTTTGACAATTGAATCGTTGATAGGTCGTTGTCTTACGAAAGACGCGGCGTGTGGCTGGCGTGCTCCGAAAATGCTTCGAGGAGGCCTAGTGTGAGGGCTGATCGTCAAGATCCATCTTGACAGTAAGTCCGCATTAGGCATAAAGTTGAGGCGTATTCGGCCCCGCTCCTGAAGGAGCGAATCAGCCTTTCCGCGGCGTCCTCACAGGAGACAGTGAGTCGTGACAAAGAAAGAAATCGTCAAGGCCATCGCAGACGACATCGGTCTGACACAACTCAAGACAAAAGAGATTGTGCAGAAGACGTTTGACGCGATTGTGGACACACTTGTAACCGACAAACGCATTGAGTTAAGGAACTTTGGTGTGTTTGAGGTTAAGAAACGGGCTGCTCGTAAAGCACGGAATCCGCGTACCGGGGAAAGAGTCGACGTCGCCGAAAAATACGTCGTAACCTTTAAGCCTGGTAAGGAGATGGAAGAACGTGTGAAGCAGATGAGCGACGAAGAGCAGAACGCGGCTCAATCTCCACCGGAGATGGGAGCCCCGTCGGCGCCTCCGTCCCCCAGTCCGCCGGCTTCTGCCGCTCCGAGTCAAATGCCCCCTCCGGGTCAACCGGCTCCTGCGCCGCAGTCACCTCCACCAACTCCTCCGCCACAAACTCCGCCCCCTTCGGGACCTCCGTCATATTGACCGGTTGAGTTGGTGTTCCCAATCCTACAATTGTTTCAAGAGTGTCAGGAAATCGTTCTTGACGTGAATGGAACTCGCCGGTAAAAGTCCGGCTCCTATCCATCGGGATCATCCGATCCCACCCTGTGATTTCCCGCATCACATAGCAGACCCTTCAATTCAACGATTCCGGTCCTCGGAATCAGCGACCTTCAACTTTTCAACAACCTGTTACTAATTCACGACATCGGGTCCTTCGGGACCGGAGAAACGTACTTCGACTGCGCCGGCATGGTGGCCGTTGCGGAAGGGCGGATCTCGAAGATCAGGGAGAAGCATGATGCGGAAACTTGTTCTCACCGGACTGATGCTGGCCATCTCCGCGGTACAAGTCGGTTGTTTTGTGCCCATCTGGTCCTCTAACCGGGACACTCGCGCACGACAATTGATTAATTCCTCGGAAAGTCAGAGGCATATCAACGAGATCTGGGAACGTATCTGGTTCCTCGATGCTCCCGATTTTGCCACTCCGTACCGAGTCCACGGCGGCGTCATCTAAAGAATTTCTCGCTGCACCTCACCCACCCTGTTGGGGGTATCGGGTGAGGTTGTCGGGGCGTGAGTTCCTTTGGACGCGAGCCTGAACGGCCTGAATCTCAATTGGGCTGTCTCGGGTTGTCATTTGCCCTGCGCTGGTCATGCGCGGCGGAAACTCTGTTCCGCTGCATTGCTCGCGAGGTCGTTCGGCATTACATTCGAGGCACAACTCAACCCTCGTTTCAGAATGTCCGGGATATCCGTGAATCGCCTCGAAGTTCAGCTCAATCGGCTTTCTCTGAAAAATCCGATCCTCGTTGCGTCGGGGACTTTCGGTTACGCTAAAGAGATGCAGGCGTTTGTCGACTTTTCGCAGCTTGGAGGGCTGATTCCGAAAACGATCACGCCGACCCCTCGGATCGGGAACAAACCACCCCGCACGGTGGAAACGTCGTCTGGTCTACTGAATTCCATCGGTCTCGATAACGACGGTCTCGACACATTCATCGACAAACATCTGCACTATCTGCTCGGTTTAGGGGCGTCCGTGATTGCCAACATTGCGGGCAAGACGATCGACGACTTCCGCATGATGGCGGAACGCTTTGCGAGCATTGACGGCGTTGCGGGTCTCGAACTGAATATCTCCTGCCCGAACGTGACGGGGGGCGTCGATATGGGGACCGATCCGAAACTGACGGAAGAAGTCGTGCGGGCGGTTCGGGAATCGTGCGATCTTCCGGTAATCGCCAAACTGACTCCCAACGTCACTAATGTCCCTCTCATCGCCCAGGGAGCTAAAGAGGGAGGCGCCGATGCCGTCTCACTGGTGAATACTTTCCAGGGGATGGCGGTGAATTGGCGTCAGCGAAAGCCGATACTCGGGAATGGAATCGGAGGCCTTTCGGGTCCCGCCATCAAGCCGCTCGCCTTGCGAATTGTTTATCAGGTAGCGAGCAAGGTCGAGATACCAATCATCGGCATCGGCGGTATTTCCTCGATTGACGACGTGATGGAGTTCCTTGTGGCGGGGGCATCCGCGGTGCAAATCGGGACCGCCAACTTCTACAATCCCGGCCTCTCGTCCCAATTGGTGGTGGACCTGGAACGGATCTGCGAAGAGGAAGATTGCACGAACATTTCGGAACTGGTCGGAACGTTGCAATTTCCGACTCAGAAATAGTTTGTCAGTTGCCCGGCAGGGCGATGGCGGTTGCGGTGGCATAGTTGCGGCAGTGAGAAATGGTCACGATCACTTCGCTGATCCCCCGTTCTGTGGCGAATTCTCCGGTTCCGCCGTGCAAAACCATTTTCGGGGCACCGCTCTTCTGGGAGACCACTTCGATTTCCGTCCAGCGGATACCGCGGATAAAGCCGGTTCCCAGGCATTTCATCACGGCTTCTTTGGCGGCCCAGCGACCGGCAAAATGTTGGGTCGAGTTTTTGCGATCCTGGCAGTAGCGGATTTCGTCTTCGGTGTAGACACGCTGGAGAAAATGTTCGCCGTGACGTTCGATCATCTGACCGACGCGGACAATTTCCACAATATCGGTTCCAAGTCCGACAATCATGAGCTCTGTCCTTTACGAAAAAGTTCACCCTCGCCGTGATACGCAGTCAAACTGAGAAACAGTGCTGCTACGGCCGCGACAAACTGCTCCCCGAGGAATACGAGTTCGGGAATCGGGGACTTCCAGGGAGTCCGTCTAGAGATACTTTGACGGAAGCTGTCGAGCCGGTGGGAAAGAAACTGTTTGAACGAGCTTTGTTTGCGAAAAGAGAGCAGCAGTTGTTTCCGAGCCTGTTGGGCCGATTCCTGATTCTGCGCATCTTCTCCTCTCGTACGGATCTGGCTCATCAGTTTCAAATGTTCTTTCTGGAGGTCATTTTTCCAACGAGACCACGCCATCGTTGTCGTTCCCATGGTCACTCCAATGGCGAGCAGAACGATCCAGCCGATCATCCACTGTTTCATTTCATGTTGCAAACCGAATGTGATCAACAGTCGCAGCGCTCCGGCCGCCGTAAATCCTCCCAGTAAAAACGGAGCAATCACTAAGTATTTCACGCTGTAGTTTGTGGAACCGGCCAGCATAGAGAGGCAAGCCGTTCCCGCAATGGTGGAAAGACACCAGAGGATTCGTGACTTGCGGGAACCAGAAGCGGGCGTCTTCTCCGGTTGTTGGGGACGGGATTTTTCGACCATCTCAACCTCGCGATTTCAGACCGCAGGCTGTGCGGACGCGTTCCAGAACTTCGCGTCCTTTCTCCCGGGCGCGATGCGCTCCCGCTTGCAGAATCTCTTCGACTGTTGCGGGATTTTTGACGAGTTGTTCCCGACGTGTCGTCGCTTCCGCAAAGTATTCCGTTGCTGCTTCGAGCAGCATTTTTTTTGCGTCGCCGTACCCCATTCCACCGGCACGGTATCGCTCGGCGAGTTCTTTCTGTTGCTGTTCGTCGGCGAAGAGCTGGTACAACTGAAAAACCGGGCAGCTCTCGGGGACTTTGGGATCTTCGACCGTCTTGGAGTCGGTCTTGATCGACATGATTTTCTTTTTGAGCTTCTTCGGCGTTTCTTCAAAAACGAGAATGGTGTTGTCGTAACTCTTTGACATTTTCTCGCCGTCTGTTCCGGGCACTTTTGCCGTCGCATCCAAGACCCGGCCTTCCGGAAGCGTCAGCGTTTCTTCCCCGTAGATGTGATTGAATCGCTGCGCGAGGTCGCGGGTCACTTCGATGTGCTGAATCTGGTCCTGCCCGACCGGGACGATATCCGAATCGTAGAGCAGAATATCGGCTGCCATCAAAACGGGATAGGTAAACAGGCCCGCATCGGCGGCGATTCCTTTTTCTTTCTTGTCCTTATACGCGTGGCATTTTTCTAGCAGATGCATTTGCGTAATAGTCATTAACAACCACGTTAATTCAGTCACTTCGGGGACATCGGATTGACGAAACAGTGTTGCCTGCTCGGGGTCCAGGCCGAGGGCCAGCAGGTCGATCGCCGCGTCCTGCGTATATCCAGCTAGGGCTTTGGGGTCACGAACCGTGGTGAGGGCGTGATAGTCGGCGATAAAGTAGAACGATTGTTCGTTCCCCTGCAGTGCGATGTACTGGGAGATCGCGCCGAAGTAGTTGCCCCAGTGAAAACGGCCGGTCGGTTGGATTCCGGAAAGAACGCGCATTGTCTTCTCAAACTGTCAGGGGTTGATAAAAACGAGGTTTCCGTATTCTCCCAAATGGGGAGGTGTGAGCAAGTCTGACCGACATTGTTCGCAGAATCCCAGCGGAAAAGGACCGCAATGACATAAAAATCGGCTCAGTTCCTTGTCCGAATCCGCCTGGATGGGCACGATGTGATGTGCCTACTTTTTTCGACAGGAGTGATTCTCGTGGAACTGTCCATCGATTCCATCCGTATTTTCGTAGCCGATCTCGAACGAGCGATTCCGTTCTATTCTGAAACGCTCGGTCTGCCGCTGATTGATTCCGACATTGAAACCGGTTACGCGGTTCTCGATGCGGGAGGAATCACCATTATTCTGGAGCTGGACGACGAGGGAGACAGCGAAGAAGAAACGTTGGTTGGTGTCTTTACCGGCGTTTCCTTTGCCGTGAACGACATCTACGCCGCTCACAAGGAACTGGTCGAAAAAGGGGTGTTTTTTGATGAACCTCCTCAGTCTCAACCGTGGGGTGGAACGCTGGGTCATTTTTCGGATCCCGACCGCAACGTCCTGACGCTGGTGCAGTATCCCGAGCCGGAGTGATTCAGTTCAATCCGCGAAGATGACCCCTAATGCATCCATGACGGCTCCTCCTTTGCCGTGAAAACCAATAATCGGTTTGCCTTCATTTTCCAGTCTCTCTGGTTTCGGTGTGGAGTTTCCGATCCATTGGGACTCCACGTGATCGGTCGGATCGACGCCCATCTCGGTTTGTTTCATGAACACGAGTCGGATACCGTCCACGAACTCCGGTGCATTGATTTCAATGGCTCCGAGGACATAGCCGGGTTTGGCGACGACGACTGTTGTATTGGGAATCGGGCGAGGTTTCTGATACAGCGGTTCGACCTTACTGAGGTGTTCTTTCCCGGCCCAGGATCCCATCCGTACGCGCACCCCGACGACCGGATCCTGTTGTGGGGCGACTTGAGTAAATGGGAACCCGCCGTCCCCGCCGACGAGTTCCGACCGATTGCCCACATCGGCGGAATCCGTTGTTTTGAGGTCAGGGGGCGGATCGGATGAGTTGGGGCGCGGGATCGTGGACGGTCCAAAAGGATTCGATCCAGGAGGATTGAGATTGGGGATCGAAGACGGGGGTGATCCCGGAAATCCCGTGGGAGCTTGAGGTTTGAAGGAAGGGGAAGAATTGGGAATTGGAAATGAATTATTTCCAGGAGTCTCGGGAGCCGAAGTGTTTTCCGGTGGAACATTCTGTGCCGGTGCAGGATTGCCTCTCAACGGATTGCCACCTGGGTTCAGTCCGGGAGGTTGAGCGTTCGGAAAGCCGGGATTGGGGAGGTCGGCCATTTCGACGGGGCGCTGCGGTCCCTCTTCTGGTTCAAAGAGCAGAAAACCGACGACAAACAACACCGCTCCAACGACCCCCAATCCTCCCGCCAACGCAGGCGAATATCCCTTCTGAAATTTTTCCGGAATCTTGGAGGCGATTTTGATCTCCGAACCACCCGCCGCTAATTCCGCCGAGAGCTGCTTGAGATCGATCTTTTGCGGAACGCCGAGCAATTCCCACTGACTGCCAATCTTGCAGAAAACCGCATGGAAGTTGTGCCCCAGCTTCTCGGCGGGGCAGATGTGATAGCGATCGGGGGCGTGGAGATCCCAGATTTTGGTCTGCTTCCATTGGGCCGTGAGCCCGACGTACGTTCGTGAAACTTCAACTTTTCCGTTGCGAATTTGCACCTGTCCGCCGACATCGTCTTTTCGTAAGAAGAAAAAGATTGTCGAGGGGAGAAAGCCAAAGACAAATCCCAGCCCCCAGGCGAGTCCGGAAGATTCCTCATTCTGGTTTTGCGAAAAGATGATCAACATGATGCCGGTCGCCGCTAGCCAACAGGCTGCGACCAGCAACACTCTCCAGGGCAAGTCCCGTTTGAGCCGCAGGCGATAGATGGGCGGTTCGCCCCATTTCAGATTAGAGCGACCGAAACTGATATCTTTGGTCAAGAGATTCCACAAACCCATGGGGAGAACTCCCAGAGAGGATCGAGTAGGTCTTTGGTGACCGATTCCTTGTCTCATAGCATATTGTCGAGTCCGTTCTGAGTCAGCAAAAATCGAGAGTCGCGCGAGATCGAGACATGAGTTCCCGGCTGGTCGGTCTCACTAGAATCTTGCATGTCGCCTCATAAATCCCGCTTACCATCCAAAATCTGCAAGGTCTGCGGCCGACCGTTTGTCTGGCGGAAGAAATGGGCCAGAGATTGGGAGCAAGTCAAATATTGCTCCCAACGTTGCCGAACCAGGAAACGGAAGTAGGTCAGACAATCAAGCGCACGCCGCCGAGTTTGGCCTGATCGTACTGGAAGCGTCCACCGTGAGAGCCGATAAACATCAGGTTGGTGGGGATGTCCCATTCTTCGGAGAGATTATGAATCATTTCAGGACCGAATGTGCCTTCGATCAGGACGAATTCGATATCGATCTCGGGATAGGCTTTATCGAGGAATTCGATGTCCTGGGCGAGTTTCGCGGGGACGTCGTCCGGGTTCTCGGCGACGGTCACGAATTTGATGCGATTCGTCTGTTCGTTCCGGTTCACATAGAGCATGGCGTTGTTCAGATTGGCGATGTTATCCCCACGCGTGAAGAAGACCATCTGCTGCGAATTGATTTCTTCGATTTTGTCCCGAATGGAATCGGATAATTTGTTGGAAAATCGACTCACGGAAGTGCTGATCGTTCGCACGATGAACAGGAGCGCTTTCAAAATGGTGATCCGTCCCAACATGATCATGATGATCGCCATCGCCGGAATGAAGTAGTTCAAAAAGACGAAGAAGTATTCCGGATTATTGAAAGCGTTCCCCAAAAGTCCGCCTAACACTGCCGTCATGGCGATGATGACCGCCACCCAGGAAGCTTTCACTGGTCTGGGTAGGCGTCCGCGAGCGACTTTTAGCAGCATATTTCCCAATGCGAACAGTGACATCACCGAGAGGAAAGAGAGAATGTAAACACCCGCCAGCGCTTCAATCACTCCATCAGTAATCAAAAGCACCGAAACCGCCAACGCGAAAAACGCGATGATGATGCGGTGTGTCGTTCCCCGCCGGTTGGTTTTTAACAAAAATTGCGGCAGACAGCGGTCGAGCGTCATCCGCCGGACCAGACCGTTGACGCCGACGTAACTGGTCAACACGGCACCACTGAGGACCAGAATCGCGTCGATCGAAATCATCCAAGCGAGCCAGTTGCCGCCGGCAATCTCTCCCATGTGAGAGAGGAGTGCCTCTTTGTTGGTTTGCACGGCACTGATTGGAACCAGCGACAACGCCAGCAACGCCATCATCGGATTGAAGAAAGAAACCGCAAACCACATATTGCGAAGCGTTTTGGGGAACACACCTTCTTTTTGTTCCTCCACGAAGTTAGAAGAACTTTCAAACCCCGAGATCCCCAGCATCGCCGCGCAAAAACCGAGGAACAAAACGACTAGCAACGTGTTCGAATCGCTACGGACAACGGCTTCTATTCTCTCGGCTCCTTCCTGATCGATACCCTCCAGCAATTCCAGTTTGCCGCCCTGGTCGAGATAATCGCGGATTTGGCTGAAGGTATTCAGTTCCAGAGGGGCTTCTTCTGCGCCTTTCTCGGGGACATCGAGTTCGGGATCGAGCAGATGCTTCTGGTATTCCCGTGGGATTTCACTGTCGGCCACTCTCATATGACTGCGGAGTGGTTGCTGAAAATTGTCCTTGAGCTGATCGGTGCCGTGTTGCAGGACGTAGAAGCCCCCCACACATAAGAGCGTTGTTAATGTGACGATGTGGACGATAAAAATCCCAACGGCGACGACCGCTGACTCTGTGATGCCCAGGATAGACAGAATCATGAACAACGCCAGCAATCCAATCGTCACGGGAATGATGGGGATACCGTGCCATAAGTTGTGGGCGTAATGGATGGCTTCGTTGGCCGAGATCACTGCCGTCGCCATGTACGATAGAATCGTCAGACAGGCAGCGACCGAGGCGCGAAATTTAGAGGTCGTATTCAGCAGCGCGTTATACGCTCCTCCGTTCAAGGGGAGTGCACCGACCACTTCCGCGTAAATTTTTCGGAACAGAAACAGCACCGCCGCCACGATCAACAGCGAAACCGGTGCCCACTGGCCCGCGGCGAGAATCGACAGCGACGAGACGTACAGACAAGACGATGTAATATCGTTTCCGCAAATCGCGGTGGCCGGTAATTCCCCCAGGACGCCATGCTCGAAAGCACTCGCTTCTTTGGCGGTTGGTTTATGGTGAGCGTGAGTGTTCATAAATAATTGATCTGGGTCTTGAATGAGAATTGAGATTGATTGTCCTCAGGAGCCTTTCATTGTTCAAGCCGAGAGTTCCAGTCTGCAGTGACTCCAACATATTTTCAGTGACTGTCGCGAAATTTTCTGGCTTCTCGGTTGATTGGGGGGGGACGCTAGTGCAGTTTGTGCCGACCGAAACCTGTTTTCCGCGTTTGCCAGGGATTTGGCTGTTTAATGGCTGAACCCCGAGGGTTTTCGTATTGAGCAATTTGAAAGACATCAAGTCACGAAGTCATCAACACGTGTGGAAAACGATCGCTTTTGAACCGATTTTTCACATCCTGCGCAGAATTTGTTTTTGTGTACTGTTTGGCGATTAGGAGTTAGGATTTAGGGATTAGAAACGGGTCTTGGACCTCGAACGTTATCCAGCAACTGACCAATCACAACTAACGATTATTCAAATTGCCAAAGATCGAACTCTCTCTGTTGGCGACGTGAGGATTCGGGAAACGGGATTCAGGAAACAGAAATTCATAAAGCCACCTCCTTGCCTTGTTTGAAAGAAATTCCATTGTCTGATGGCTGAACCTCGGGAGTTTCCAAAGATGAGCTTTTTGCAAGTCCTCAACTTCTCAAGTTCTCAACTTCGGACGAAACCCGAGAGTTTTGCCCGGTTTTGAGATCGTCCGCCGCGAAATCTGAAATCGCGTCTGTCTGGGAATGGCCCGTTGTGCTGCGTTTACAGTCAATTGTGAGACCACATCAGAAGATTGGGG
>JABURQ010000179.1 GCA_014762625.1 Planctomycetaceae bacterium
TCCGTCCCCATCTGGCGGTGTATCCGTATCGGTGGGCCGATGAGGCGGACATCCAATGGCCGGGACGCGATCTGGGCGGGGCGGTGATGAAGTCACTCTCGTACAGCGTCACCCGCGAGCAGTTAGAGACGCGGGCCGTCTATTATCCCATTCGAGTCGCGAGTTCCACCGTCTCGTTACCCGGCAAGGAAGGCCGCATCGATGCGGAACTGATGGCGATGAAATTCGGGCCCTACCTGTTGCTGACGATGCCGGGAGAACCGATGGTCGAGTATGGTTTCAAGCTCGAAGCAGACATCGCGGATCGGGCGATTCCGATCGTGATCGGTTACGCCAACGGGCATATCGGCTACATCGCAACGACGGACGCCTACGACGTGGGCGGGTACGAGCCGAATACGTCAAAGCTCGCCCCGGATGCGGAGACGATCATCCTCACCGAGCTCAGCCTGCTGGCGGACCGTGTCGTGGGCGATGTCTTCGAATCCTTTTCCAAGCATCCGAAGGACGTGAAAAAACGCAAGGAACTTGAGAAGTCACGCCAATAAGCGGAGACGCGGTCATCCTCTCATCGCCTTAATTTCACTGCTCAGCAGCCAGATCCACGCAGATGCATTCTTTGTCATTACGAATGTAGGCGCGGCGATTGGCCCAGGCGGGTGGAGACCAGACGACATCCCGTCCAAAGGCGACATTGGTCGGTTCGATCACTTTGACGCGGTCGATTTCTTCGTAGCCTGCGGGTGAGAGTTTTGCGATCAACAATTCGCCATGTTCGTTGAACATCCAGAACTGCTCCCCGTTTTTGACGATGAACGCCGTCCCGGAGTTTGAAGGCCGCCTGATTCCGAGCGGTTCACCGGAACGCCACAGTCGTTCTCCCGAGGTGAGTTCCACGCCGTAGAGAAAGCCGTCCTGATCGAAGCCGTACAAGGTGCCGTCTTCCAGAAACGGCTGCACATTGACCGGCGAAATCGCCGATTTTCCTCGATCTCGCCACAGCGTTTTCGCGGCGGGCTGGTTTGCGTCAAGTTTGATCAAAATGTTTTTGTTGGAGAAGCTGCCGGCATAGAGCAGGTGCCCTTCTCGCACGGGCGTCATGATGGCCGCTCCGTTGGAGGCTTCGTAAGGCAACGACCAATACGGCTTTCCGGTTTCGGGATCGACCGACGCGACGGCGCTCGGGTGACACAAAATCAATTGCCGGACGCCTCCCGCTTCGATGATCTTGGGGGGAACGTATCCGGTCTCGTTGGTTTTCAGCGACCGCCAGAGTTCTTTGCCGGTGTCTTTATCGAACGCCACCGCATGGGCGTCTTTTCCGCCTACGACGCAAATCAGTTTCTGTCCGTCGATCAGCGGATGAGCCGCATATCCCCACAGCGGCGTTTTGGCCTGGTACTCCTTGGGGAAATTTTTCGACCAGACCACGTCTCCGGTCTTCGCCTCCAGACAGAACAGGTCCCCCTCGGCACCGAGAGTATAGACTTTCCCCTCATGGATGTTCGGGACGCAGCGGGGGCCCGCCGGGTAGGAGATCTGATATTTGACCGGATACTCGTGTTTCCAGATTTCTTTTCCGGTCGCTTCATCGAGACAGAGAACCCGTTCGATACCTGAAACCGGTTTCCGTTCGAAGTTATCGATCTTGGCATTTTCATTCGTCACATAATCGGTGACATAGACCCGGCCGTTCGCAACCGACGGCCCGGCATAGCCTCCTGCCACCGGAGCGCGCCAGACGACTCGCGGTCCATCCTCGGGAAATTCTTTTAGCACTCCCGCTTCCCGCCAGACGTTGTCGCGGTGGGGCCCCATCCACTGCGGCCAGTCGTCCGCGAACGAAACGGTAGACACCAAAAGTAGAGAGAGCATCGGTAGAAGTTTACGGATCAACATGAATGGACCTTCGAGAATCAGCATTGAAAGTGGTCTGCGAGAACGAAACACCACTTTAACACCAATAAATCTCGAATCCAGCACCGAATCTCCCCCGCCGCTTGCGCGGCAGGGCGATCTGCAAACGACGCCTATTCAATCCCCGGAACCGGGAACGGCTTCGTGAACTGAGCGATTTCTTCCTTGATGCGGCTGAGCGTGTCGTCGCTGTCGGCATTTTTGAGAGCTTCGAGAATCCAGGCACCGACCTGTTTCATCTCGTCTTCCTTCATGCCTCGGGTCGTGAGGGCTGCCGTTCCGATGCGGACGCCGCTCGGGTCCATCGGTTTACGCTGGTCGAACGGGATCATGTTCATGTTGACGGTGATGCCGGCCCGGTCGAGGGCCTCTTCGGCGATCTTTCCGGTCAGGTCGATGGCAGTCACGTCACAGAGCATGAGGTGATTATCGGTTCCACCGGACGCGAGACGAATGCCCCCTTCCATCAGCGTTTCAGCCAGGGTGCGGGCGTTGTCGATGATCTGCTGTCCGTACGCTTTGAAGTCCGGCTTAAGAGCTTCACCGAAACAGACCGCTTTCCCGGCGATGACGTGCATGAGCGGTCCCCCTTGCATGCCGGGGAAGACGGTTTTATCGAGCGGTTTGGCGTTCGCTTCTTTGGTCAGGACAAAGCCGCTGCGCGGTCCGCGAAGCGTTTTGTGGGATGTCGATGTAACGTAGTCGGCGACTTCCACCGGATTATTATGAACGCCGGCGGCGACGAGACCTGCGTAGTGGGCCATATCAACGACCAGTTTTGCGCCGACTTCCGCCGCAATCTCGGCGAACTTCGGATGATCGATTTCCCGCGGATAGGCACTCGCCCCGGCGACGATCAGCTTGGGATTGTGTTCCTTGGCCAGCGCGGCGACCTGATCGAAATCGATGCGGTGATCGTCTTCGCGGACTCCGTACGGGATGACGTTGTACATTTTGCCGGAGAAGTTGACTTTCGAGCCGTGCGTCAGATGTCCGCCGTGAGCGAGGTTCATGGCGAGAATGGTGTCACCCGGTTCCAGTTCGGTAAAGTAGACAGCCATGTTGGCCGAGCTGCCGCAGTGGGGCTGGACGTTGGCGTGTTCGGCGCCAAACAGTTTACAGGCCCGGTCGCGGGCGAGGGTTTCCACTTCGTCGACAAATTCGCAACCGCCGTAATAACGACGTCCCGGATATCCTTCGGCGTATTTGTTGGTGAGGATGGTTCCGGCCGCTTCCATAACGGCGGCAGAGGTATAATTTTCGGAGGCGATCAGCTCGAGGCCTTCCGTTTGACGTTTCGATTCTCGTTGCAGAGTCGCCCAGATTTCAGGGTCGGACTGTTGCAGAGATGACTCAGTAGTGTTTTGATCGATTGTCGACACGATAGGTTCTCCCCTTCTGATCGATCCGCCCCGACTGGGAAATTGGGGGGATTCTGATGGTCCTCAATGACAGTTCGTTGACGCGATCCCCGAAAAAACCGAAGATTTCGTCCTCTTGTAAAACTTTAGTCATCCGTCGGCGGAATTGCTACCCATGCCGCTTCCGAGCCGATAGTCTGGTAAGAATCTCAGTCCTCCATTTCGAGTCTGTCCGATGTCGGACCTGAACGTTCCCGATCATTTTGATTTTCTGAAGAGCTCACCCTGTCTCAAGGGGGAACGTGTGGCCTTTACCGGCACACTGGCCTCGATGACACATCGGCAGGCGCGCGAACTCGTTGAGGAATACGGCGGACAGGCCACCCACAGCATCAGCCATCAGACCACGATGCTCGTGATCGGAGAGGAAGGGTGGCTATTGGATGACGACGGCAAAGTCCCGCAGAAACTCAAACAGGCGGAAGAGCTGCAAGCCGCCGGGCATTTGCGCATCTTGCATGAATCGAACTGGCTGTATCTGATGGGGATTCAGTACAACCGCGACGAAATCCGCCAGTTGTACACCCCCGCCATGTTGCAGCAGTTGCTCGATATTCCCGCGCATACCATTCGCGCCTGGGAGCGGGCCGGCCTGATTCGGCCCGTGCGAAAAATTTATCGCCTCCCCTACTTCGATTTCGAAGAAGTGACCACCGCCCGCAGACTGACAGAGATGCTGAAAGCGGGCGTCAGCCGTCAGGAAATCGAAAAGAGCCTGCAATCCCTCTCGAAACACCTCGACGGGATCGACCGCCCCCTCCAGCAACTCGACATCCTCGAACGGGATTCGCACCTGTTCTACCGCGATCATGTAGGTCTGTTGGAACCGCGAACCGGACAGCGCGTCTTCGATTTCGAAACCCAGGAGGCCGAAGAGTCTGCGGACCACTCTCAAGAGAATCAAGACGAAGATCACGACATCTTGGCGTTTGAAATGCCCGAGCACTTGCCCGAGCGTCTCTGGTCGCCTGAAGACTGGTTCGACGAAGGCTGCCAGCAGATGGACGAAGGGGACTTAGCCGCGGCCGTCGAGGCGTTCCGCATGTCGCTCATCGAGGACTACGATTCTCCGGTGACCCATTTTCATCTGGCCGAAGCGCTCTACCGCCAGGACAAAGTGGACGCCGCGCTCGAACGGTATCACATGGTGGTCGAACTCGATCATAACTACATCGAAGCCTGGACGCAGATCGGCTGTCTGCACGCCGAGATGCACGAATACGAAGAGGCGCTCGACGCGTTCGATCTGGTGATCCGGATTCATCCCGATTGCCCTGAAGCACTCTGGTTCCGGGGGGATACACTCCGCGAACTGGGACAGATCGAGGAAGCGATCGAATCGTGGCGATCTTATCTCAAGTTCGATCAACGCGGGCCATGGGCTGAGATGGCCAGGCAATACCTGGAACAATACGCGGGAGAGAGTTCCGCCCAGCAAACGTATTCGTCAAACGCCGACTCCTCCGACGACAACGGCGATACTTCGGCTTAAGCCATCACTGCGCTCTATCGCAACCAGTCAATTCGCTTCTGCTCCCCGTTCCAGGGATGATCGGCGAGGTTGGTGTGTGTTGTCAGCGTGACGCCATTGGCGTCGAGGCGAGCCGTGGTCCAGCCGGTCGTGGAGAGTTTGGGATCGGCCACGTACGAGGTTGCTGGCATGTTCAGGATGTGAATTCCTTCATGCTTCGCGTAGGTGCGATCGTGGATGTGGCCGTGGATGTAAGCTTTGACCTGCTTGCGGGAGGAGAGCAGTTTCCAGAGTTCCTCGGAATCGGTCAGTCCGCCGGGAAAGTGGACCGGATCGCCTCCCAACCGAGGGTTATGGTGTGTCACGATGAGAGCCGGTTTGTCGGGATGGTCGTCGAGCGCTTTCGCCAGCCATGCACGTTGCTCCTCTCCCAGAGTTCCCTGTGTGACCATTGTTTTATGAAGCGAATCAAGCAGGAAGAAGTTGGCAAATTTGGTTTCCACGACGGAGATGTGTTTCGATTCCACGGGTGGAGAGGAAGGTTGTTCTTCTTTCAGTACATCATAAAACGTGTCGCGATGGTCGTGATTGCCGAGCGTTAAATGCAGATCGATTTCCGCCTCACGCAAGGGGGCAACCAGTTTCGCGAAGTGTCGATAATCGCCCGGCTGCCCATCTTTGAGGGCCAGATCGCCGTTGATCAGAACGCCACTCGGCTTGCGCGGTAAATCGACCAGTTCATTGACGACCTGTCGCAGATGACTGGGAACGGCAGAAGCGGGCGGATGTTTTTCGCCGATATGCGTGTCATTCAGAAGATAAACAAGTTCCTCCTGAATATCAGCAGAGGAGGCATTCGCTCGGCAGGCAACGAGCCCCGCTCCGACGGTAACGAGAAACTGGCGACGGGTCTGGGAGGTGAGATGAATCGGCATGTTCAAAAATCCTGAGGGGTTTGAGGTGTTGGTATTCAACGACCGAGAGACTGGATTACTTTGCCCGCCCATCGTTTCAAGTGATTTCACTTTACAGTGAAACCTGATTTAAGAGGCGAATGATTTAATCTCCTGCCACTTCAGTTCGTGCGGCAGGACGCCCTTCTTCGCTGCGACAGCTGCTCCGAGTCCGGCGGCTTCGCCCATTGGGACGGAGTTTCCCGTCACGCGGTAACTGGAATGAGCGACGAAATCGCCGCTGATGCAGCGTCCCGCCAAGAGTAGCCCATCCACATCGGCGGCCACAAGCGCGGGATAGGGGATATCGTACGGCTGCTTCCCATTGATCTTGAATTGCCGGCTGATCTCTTTGTTTCCACTTTCGTCAAGGGCGTGAACGTCGATCGGGAAGGTGGCTCGGCACACGGCTTCGTCGTGACGCAAACCATTAGCCAGATCCTCCGCCGTGATCTGATACCGCCCCCGGATACGGCGTCCTTCGCGGACTCCAATCTGTTCGGCGGTGGCGACGACGGAAAGTTCTTTCCACGCTCCGCCGAGTTGACGAAGCCCATTCACGATCGCGTGGACTTCTTTCCGGGCATCGATCGTAGCCTGGGTGATGGCGTCCGCATCGAAGGCAGAGACGCCGTATTCGTGGTTGGTCATCAGGCTATAAATACCGCTGTGCAGATGTCGCAGCGTCGGTGCGCGATAGGACGGTGTGATGCCGTGCCCTTCCATCAATTTGAGTAACCGGCGTTTGGCTTCGGAACCGGTTTCACGAATATACGGTCGAATTTCGTCGGGATCGACGCCGGTCAAGAGGGCGAGCATCGACATCGGCTGGCAACTGCAATCGGCTCCAACGCCAACGTCGAACCGGCAACCGGCGTGTGCGCCGAGGTCGCCGTCTCCGGAACAGTCAACAAACTGATCCGCCAGCCATGCTTCTCGTCCCGATTTGGATTCCGTAATCACGGCGATCAGGCGGTTATCCTGATTGAGAACCGCACCGACGAGCCTGGTGTGCAGACGGATTTTGACGCCCGCTTCAACACAGAGTTCTTCGAGCACCAGCTTCGCCACTTCCGGATCGTAAACGGTTCCGCTGGTGTCGCGGGCGATGGAACTCCCCCGCTCTGCAAACTTCTTCAATAACTCGGCCATGATGCCCGATTTGTTGCCCGCGTCGAGGATTTTGGTCAACAGGCCCGCCGTCCAGACGCCTCCCAGACAACCGGCGACTTCCAGCAACTGCACCGATGCTCCCGCGCGAGCGGCGGCCAGCGCGGCTCCCATCCCGGCGGGACCACCGCCGCAGACCAGGACATTCGTTGTTCCCGCGACGGGAATCGCACGTTCGGCTTCGAGAATTTGCTGGCCGTTCGCTGTTAGTTCTCCCTGTGTTCGGAGGACATCGCCCGAGACGGGATTCGGTGTCCGTGTTTGCTTGTTTTCATCACCGAGCACCGTGTCGGGAGAGGCGAGTGTTGAGGAGAGGAGTAACCCCCCTGCTGTTCGCTTGAGAAACTTGCGTCGGGATTGGGAAGTCAGATGAATTGGCATGTCCAGAGTTCCTGGCAGTGCGGTCGATGGTGAGATTTTCTTTGGGGGTTTAGTCTGGCTGGTAAGCAAACTATGATCAATAGGGAATCACGAGGTTGCCTCAACCCTCCTATTACTATCACGGATTTTGAGAATTTTTCCACGTCTCATACTGATCGCGGAGTTTGTCGGGCAGACGATCGGCGAAATTGAGAGGAAGTTCGACCCAATAAAGATCGCCAAGTTCGACGGCCCGCACTCCCTTCGTGTCATTTTCGTGATAGAGCACTCCATGAGTTGAGGTATAAATGAACACGCGATTCCAACGATCGATCGTTATGTACCAGTCATCGCTCGCTGGAAAATAGAGGGCATAGTACGAACTTGAACTCGATGCCTCGAACGTAAGCTCTCCTGGTGGCTCTGAGGAGTGAACTCTGAAATTGAACCCGCTGGAGGCGACTTGGTAATTTCCCAGCTGGTCAATGACCACGTTTGGCTCGACAATGCTTGGTTGTGTGAACTGCCACAGGCGATAGAAAACAAACGCGATTCCCAACAGAAAAAGCATTCCGCCGAGTGTAAAATACAGAGCACGTTTCAACGTCAGAGGGCTGGTTGATTCATACTCTTCTTTTTCTGTTTGCTCATTCATTGATCTTTGAAGAGATTGATTGAAGTTTCTCCGCTACTTTTTCGGCCTCTTTTAAGATGCGCAAAAGATTCCCACCCAGAATTTTGTGAATCTGGCGTTTGTTGAATCCGCGATTCAGCAATTCCTGCGTGATGCGCGGATACGTCGAGACATCCTCCAGACCGACCGGCAGACGCGGCACGCCGTCGAAGTCGGAACCGATGCCGACGTGGTCAATTCCGGCGACTTTGATGACATGTTCGATGTGATTACAGACATCGTCGAGTGTGCCGAGTGCTTTGGGATCTTCGGCGAGGGCCTCATTCGGAGCGATGAAGGCGGAGTAGAAGTTAATCATCACGACGCCGTCAGTCCTGGGCAGCATCTTGAGGACATCGTCGGGGACGTTGCGAGGATGATCGGTCAAGGCACGGGCCGACGAATGCGAAAAGATGACCGGAGCTTTGGTGACTCTTAGGGCGTGTTTCATCGTCTTGGCGGAGACGTGCGAGAGATCAACCAGCATGCCGAGCCGATTCATCTCGTGGATCACTTCTTCGCCGAACTCCGAGAGGCCGCCCAGGTTTTCTTCGTCGGTCGCCGAGTCGGCCCACGAGAGGTTTTTCGAGTGCGTGAGCGTCATGTACCTGACGCCGAGATCGTAATAGCGCTGGAGGTTTTGCAGCGACTCTTCGATGCTGTAGCCGCCTTCGACACCCATCATCGAAGCCACGATTCCTGATGTCGCAACTCGTTCGAGTTCATCGGCGGTCTTCACGAGCGTGAAGGACTCGGGATACTTTTTCACCATGCGTTGCACGATGTCGATCTGCTCGAGCGTCTTGAGCAGTGCATCGCCAGTCAGTGCGGTCTCCGCCGGCACGTAAACCGACCAGAACTGCGCCTTCACACCGCCCTGTTTCAGACGCGGGATATCGGTGTGGAAATCGGGCTGCGACCTGGCGATGTCGGCTTTGTCGAAGGTTCCGCCCGCTCTGGTCCGAATCTCCCAGGGGAGATCGTTGTGGCCGTCGATGAGTAAGCCTCTCTGGTGAATCTTGAGGGCTTTGGCGGAGACCTGCGGAGGAACGTAGCGCTCTTGCGCGTGGACGGACTCAGAGAGCAGTAGCAGATATCCTGCGCTCAGGAAGAAAACCAGACAGCGCAGGGCAACAGGCATCGCATGCCTTTCATCGACATGAAACGATTATTGAGTCTGGGAGAAAGTCCACCAGGCTGAGATCGACATCACGATCACTGTGTACAAAAAGAACCAAGCCAGCATCTTGCCGATCGCACTTCCCGCTTCGGTATCGTCGGCGGTGAAGGTGTCAATATCGGCAGGCCGAAAATGATCGTCGAACGGCTCGGCAGCACTGTCAGCGTGTTCCGGCTCGGCGACTGCCGTCGCAGTTCCGTCTTCCGCTGGTGATTCTTCCTGGGGAGTATGTTCGTCAGTCATGATCGAGTATCTATTCTAAAAGTGATTGGTCTCTCACTATGCGTAAGTTTGGCCGATTTCGGGCAAAATGTCGAGTCTGATTTCCTGTCTGGCGGCTTGGATTTCAGGGAAACTCTACCCCGCGATCAATTCCGGCAGGATGTTCTCATGGGGGTAGGGATGACCGACGTGCTGTCGAAATGCCTCGCCGTATTCCGCGTTGATTTCCTCGCCACGCTTCGCGGCCCAACGCTTGCAACCGTCCAGGTACTCGTCGATGCCGTGCTGTTTCCGCAGCCAGTTTCGCTGCGACTCGTGGCAGGCGAGCATTTTGAGTTTCAGGTCGAAGGTCTTCGTAATATCGACGACGAAATCGGTTTCGACGGGATTCCCAAACCAGTCGATTCCCTCGATCGGATCGACGTAGTAGAGATAGGGAACCTTTTCGCTGGGGGGAGCGGGATCCCACTGATGCGTCCGATAGTTGGGAACGGAGGCGTTGAAACAAGCGTCGCGCACGAGTCGGCTGGTCATTTCGTGATCGCTCATGTAGTCGATGGGGGGCGCGGTGATAACGATGTCCGGCTTGACCCGTCGCAACAGTTCGGTCACTCGCTGCCGACTCGGATTATCGTGACAGATACTGAGATCCCGGAATTCGAGGCAGTAGAAATCGGCTCCCAGCAGGTCGGCAGCCGTTTTGGCTTCCTGGCGTCGAACGGCGGCGATCTCTTCGGGTCCCATTTCGGCGGATCCCCCGTCGCCGGGAGACATGGTGACATAGGTAATCTGGTGCCCCTTTTCCTTCAGAAGGGCCAGAGTTCCCGCGCACTGAAACTCAATATCATCAGGATGCGCGTGGATTGCCAGGATTCGACGGGGTTTCTCGGGAGTTGACATTGAAATTTCTCTACTGCGTGAGTTTGATAGAAGCTTCGTATTCTGCGCGTTTGCGTAAAGAGCGCATGACTCGATGAGACTAGAATATACTCGAAACATCACCTTCGAGGAACCTTGACGATGGCGACTGAGACGACCCCTGCCCGACACCGACCGACACACTCCGGACCGCTCGTGCGGCATACGAAAGTCCCGACGCTGGTCTTTGAGAATGCGCGAGACGTCGATAAGCATGTGGCGTTGGTGGTCGAAAGTCTGATTCGCGAACGCAGCTCCGCCGGACAAACGACCGTTCTGGGACTGCCAACCGGATCGACGCCGATCGGCGTCTACCGCGAATTGATTCGTCTGCACAAGGAAGAGGACCTCGATTTCTCCAACGTCGTGACCTTCAATCTCGACGAATACTGGCCGATGGATCCCGACTCGATCCACAGTTACAACCGCTGGATGCACGAAACCTTCTTCGATCACGTCAACATCCCCGCCGAAAACATTCACATCCCGCGGGGCGATCTGAAACGAGACGAGATCGAAGCGTTCTGCGACGAATACGAATATAAGATTGAAAAAGCGGGCGGACTCGATTTGCAATTACTGGGAATCGGTCGAACCGGTCACCTCGGATTTAATGAACCCGGTTCGCCTCGGAATTCGACCACCCGCATCGTCACCCTCGATCAGAAAACTCGGCTCGACGCCGCCGCCGGTTTCTTCGGCGAGGAAAACGTTCCGCTCCGCGCGGTGACGATGGGCATCGGCACGATTATGTCGGCCCGCAAAATCATCCTGATGGCGTTGGGGGAACATAAGGCAAAAATTGTCTACGATGCGGTCGAGGGCGAAGTCAGCGAACAGATTCCTGCGACCTTCCTGCAATCACATCCGAACGCCATCTTCGCTATCGATTCGGCAGCCGCGGGGGAGTTGACCTCCACGCTGATGCCGTGGGTCGTGGGACCGGTGGATTGGACCGATTCGCTGGAGAAACGGGCCGTCATTTCGCTTTCAGAAACCGTGGAGAAACCGCTGCTAAAGCTGGATGAACGCGACTTCATGGAGCATCATCTGCACGACCTGATCAAGGAACGCGGCCCCATCGATGCCATCCGGCAACGTGTCTTCGACAGCTTGAATGGAGGCATCTGCACCACTCCCGCCGGCACCGACAAGAAAACAGTGATTTGCTTCTCGCCGCACCCCGACGATGACGTGATCTCGATGGGAGGGACGCTGATCCGCATCGCCGACCAGGGACACGACACGCAAATTGCCTACATGACCAGCGGCAACATCGCCGTCTTCGATCATGATGCTTTGCGTCATATCAATTACGTCCACGAATATGAAAAGCTGTTCGGGACCGCGACCGACGAATGTCGGGCGCTGTATCAAAAATTGCACGACGAATTCGCCTCGAAAAAGTCAGGCGATCCCGATTCCGAAGAAGTTCTGAAGATCAAAGCTCTGATTCGTCAAACGGAAGCGACCGCCGGTGCCGAAACTGCCGGGGTCCCTGCCGACAAACTGCATTTTCTCGACCTGCCGTTCTACCGTACCGGCCAAGTGTCGAAGAATCCGGTGGGCGAGGAGGATGTCCAGATCATCGCCTCGCTGCTGCGGGAGCAAAATCCCGATCAGATTTACGTCGCGGGAGACTTATCCGATCCGCACGGCACGCATCGAGTCTGTGCCCAGGCGATCATCAAAGCTCTGGAAGTGGTTCAGCCGGAAGGCATCGAGCCGGAAGTCTGGCTGTATCGCGGAGCCTGGCAGGATTACGAACCGTACGAAATCGAGATGGCCGTCCCGCTGAGCCCCGAGGTGTCTCTCCGGAAGAAAATGGCGATCTTCAAGCACGAATCCCAGAAAGACCGAGCACTCTTTCCCGGTAGTGACGAACGGGAATTCTGGTTGCGCGCCGAAGAACGGACCAAACAGACCGCCCGCCGCTATAACGCTCTCGGCCTACCGGAGTTTTATGCGTTGGAAGGTTTCGTCCGCTACCAAGGACAACTCTAAGAGCTTGTCTTCTAATTCGCTTTTCGAGGCGAGAATGAGCAAACTGTTGCCCGATTGAGGCGGTCGAAGCAGCCGAATCCCCTAGATTCGGCGATGCAGACCAACGAAAAGCGGGTGACTGGCTTGCCATTCGTAGCCAAAATGG
>JABURQ010000172.1 GCA_014762625.1 Planctomycetaceae bacterium
CGATTGAGGGAGCTCGGAAAATTCGCCTGAAAACCGCCACCAACCTCAGCTACGAACGGACGACGATCACCGTCAAAGCGGGCGAGCCGATCAAATTCGTCCTCGCAAATCCGGACGTCGTTCCGCACAACTGGGTACTCATCAAACCGGGGCAATTACAAGCCGTCGGGGACATCGCCAACAAACAGGTCGCCGACCCGGAAGCAGCATCACGGCAATACATTCCCGTCAGTGACGATGTGCTCGCGGCGACTGACATCGTGATGCCGAGCCAGGAATTCAGCATCTTCTTCACGGCTCCCGAGAAACCGGGCTACTATCCGTATTTGTGTACGTTCCCCGGTCACTGGATGGTGATGAACGGCGAGTTGATCGTGGAGTAGTTGCTAATTGAGGATCACGCGGAGAAGATTCAGATAGATAGAGCAGTCCTTGTCAGGTATCGGCCACGGTGATGATTTTTTCTTTGTCTTCGCTGACCGACAGCATCACCATACGGTTTTTGTCTGAATTCATCAGGGAAAGTCCTCCGCCAAACACTTCATCAACACCCAACCCCAACAGAGTGGATCCATCCTCTACGAGGAAACTCAAATTCAGACGATCGGATCCAACAGACATGCAGATTCTGGGAATACTATCCAGTGTGTTGAGTAGCTCAATTTCAGGTTGTCCTTTAGGAGAAGTTCCCATTCGAATTGCGACTTCTCCGTCCTTATTCACCACTTCAATTTCGTGAGTTCGAATTTTAGGAGTGACTTTCATCTCATCCATATTATGATTCGCCTTTCTCAAATTATGTCATTAAAAGACCATGATAAAATGATCTTTTACTTTTTCGCTTCAATGAAAGATGGAAGAGGATCACGCGGCGGCGCAGCGGCGCGGAGGAAAGTTAAGGTAACAGACTCAACCGCTGCGTCGCCGCGCCGCTGCGCGATCTTCACTTATAATACTCAAGAATCAGCTCTCGGCTTCGAGCCCATTGACAATTCTGGAAACTCCATCTTTCATCAGCTCAGTGCCAAAATTGATCAAGTATCCCAATCGAAAATCCAATAGTTTTAAATAAGTTAATACCTGCTGGCCATGAACTCGACTCACGGAATCTACAGATTTCAATTCAATAAGCACCTGACTTTCGACAATCAGATCTGCTCGAAATCCTTCCTCAAAGTGTAGCCCTTTATAGGTGATCGGAATTGGAACTTGGCTTTGGGCTTTGAATCCTGCTTTTCTGAGTTCCTCAGCCATGACAATTTCGTAAACCGATTCCAATAATCCGGGCCCCAGTTCTCTGTGGATCTCAAAAGCGACATCAAGTATTTCCGTTCCCAAGTCATTCTCATGCATGCCAGATTCTCCTAACAGAAAATAGTGTTCCAGCGTACATATTCCGGATTTAATGTCAAAGAATTTCTCTAGATACAGTGCTGATACTGCTTGGGAGAAATTCGAGGCAATATTATCATCCGCTGCGTCGCCGCGCCGCTGCGTGAGGATTAAATATCAAGAACGACAGGAAGATCAATTACTCCCGCTCTTCACCCCACAGTTTGCACAGTTCGATCACGACCTGCAGGCAGTCTTCAAGTTCCTCTTTGCTCGTCCATTCCAAGGGACAGTGCGGATTGTGTTGACCGCTCGAGATATTGGGCGTCGGCAAACCGGCTGCCGTCAATAACGAGCCGTCTGTCCCGCCGCGAATGATCTCCATTCTCGGTTCCAAGCCGGCGGCTTTGGTGGCGGCGACCGCTTTTTCGACGGCCCGCGGTTCTTTTCCCAGGCCGTCCCGCATGTTGCGGTACTGTTTTTTGATCTCGATCTGGATGTCGGCGTCGGGATATTCTTTCCTGAGCGGTTCGGCAATCTGTTCGAGTAACTCCGCCTGCATGCTCAGATTTTCGGTCTCGAAGTCTCGTAGCAGGATACGGGCAAACGCTTTCGCGACACCTCCTTCAATGTGATACGGATGAATGAATCCGTCCCGCCCCTCGGAAACTTCGGGAGCTAATGTGTCGCGGGGAAGTTCCGCGAGGAAGCGGCTCAGGATGCGGATCGAGTTGACCATCGCATCTTTGCCGACCGACGGATGCGTGTTGATGCCGTTGACGGTCACCACCGCCTGATCGGCGGAAAAGGTTTCCGTATCGATACGTCCGCGACCGTCGCTATCGAGTGTGTAACCGCAGACGGCACCGACTTCATCGAGGTCGAGGTGATCGATGCCGCGCCCGATCTCTTCATCGGTCGTAAAGACCAGACGGATCGGACCGTGCGGGATATCGGGATGGTTCGCCAGGTGCTCGGCGAGTGCCATCATGATCGCGACGCCCGACTTGTCATCGGCCCCCAACAGGGTTGTTCCATCCGTCGTGACAATCGTCCCGCCGATCAATTGGTTCAGTGCGGGATTGTCGGCGACGCGGATCACTTGGGAGGAGTCTGCGGGAAGGACGATGTCTTCGCCACTGTAGTCCTCGTGCAGGATCGGATTCACGTTGGTCCCGGAATACTCGGGCGAGGTATCCACATGCGCGACGAGTGCAATCGTCGGAGCCTCGTGATCGACGTTCGCAGGAATCGTCGCGAGAACGGCACCGGCCGCATTAGTGGAGATGTCGGCAAGGTTCAATTCCCGACACTCTGCTTCCAGTAACCGACAGAGGTCGAGTTGTTTGGCGGTACTGGGGGAGGTGGAACTGGTCTCATCGGATTTAGTATCGATGCGGACGTAACGTAAAAAGCGTTCGAGGACGGTCGACACGGGGGCTCTTCCTGTCAGGTAAAATTCAAAAACTTACATCCATAAAGCAGCCTCGGCAGTGATTCCGGGGCCGAAGCCCAGCATAACGCACGGAGTGGGAGCCGTCATCTGCTGAAGGCGCTGCAAGATAAAAAGTACGGTGGGAGAAGACATGTTACCGCACTCCTGCAAGACCTGACGTGAGACCGCCAACGCATCCTCCTCCAATCCCAAAGCCTCTTCGCACGCCTGAAGAATTCGGGGACCGCCGGGATGCACGGCCCAGGAACCGACTTCCTCCAGTGTGATTCCCTGTTCCTGCAGCCACTGTTCGAGCCACGGTCGCAACTCTCGACGAATCAGTCCCGGTAACTGTGAGGAAAGAGTCATCTCGAAGCCGTGATCGCCGATGTTCCAGCTCATCAGGTCTTCGGAATCGGGGATCACATAAGAGGTACTCTCCACATGCACGAAGTTGCCAGGAATCGCCGACGAGAGATCGCGTGCCCGGACCACCAGACAGGCCGCCCCATCCGCGAACAGAGAATTGGCGACGATTTTTTCCTGATCCCAACCATATTGCTGGTGGAGGGAACAAAGCTCGGTGGCACACAACATCACGCACGCATCGGGGTCGGAGTCGAGAAACGATTTCATCACCTTCAAACCGTTGAAAGCACCGTGACATCCCATAAAGCCGATGTGAGTGCGGCTGAGATGACGATTCAGTCCTAAATCGTTAATCAAACCGATATCAAATCCGGGGGCGGAAAATCCGGTGCAACTGACCGTCACCAGATGGGTAATTTCTTCAGGAGAGACGCCGCTCTGCTGGAGCGATCGGGATGCCGTCTGCACCGCCAGTTCGCGAGCGGCACGTTCGTAGATGGCCATCCTTTCGGAGATGGTCGGTCCCCGATCGATTTCCGATTGGGTCGGCTGATAGAAATTCTGCTGAGCGGGCTCCGCTCCCGACGAAGAGTCGAGCAACACACTATGTCGCCTCGCCACTCCCGAGCGCCGATACAGCACAGGAATCAGTCGGCGTTTTTCTTCCGATTCCTCCACCAACTGCATCGCCAGATCGCTGGCTTCGCTCTGATCAATGTGATGCGGAGGAAGCGTGGTGGCCAGACTTTTCAGATAAGGCGACTGGATCCGTAAATTCGTCTGAGATGACAGATTGGTGGGATTCATAGAGTTGACTCACAATCCAGGTTGGAATTGACGGTATCAGTCGGCCAAAGATCAGGCCAAAATGGACGAGGTTGGAATGACGTAAAAATGCGGACAAACGACGACACCAGACCTGGCGCCGAGATCGTAAATTCAGAACCGTCTCTCTCCAGGCAGAGGCCACATCGAAGGAACGAGCTTCCGCGGTGAGCAGCAGTTCCGCCGCCGCGACTCCCATTTCGGCAGCCCACGCCATACCTTCCCCTGTAAACGGTTCCACATATCCGGTGGCATCACCGAGGAGCAAAATACGTCGAGCGGCGAAATTTGTTCGCGTTCGAGTCAAGTGGGGAACTCCCTGCCACTCAACGGCGGTCAACTCGTTGGGAAGATGAGCGCCCGCTTCCTGCAAGATTGTCGCGATCAAATCTCCCGTCGAATCGTGACTTCGGAGAGCTTCCGGGGAAACCGCCGACGAATAATTGATCGAACCATCTTCCAACACAACGCAGCCGACGTAACCGGACCGTCCCACCGCCATCTCGATAGTTCCCGGTTCGAGAAGCGGATGGGAGTTCTCCGGCAGATGGGCACTGACGCCGTAGTACGAAGACTTCGCCACATCCGATTGAAATTCGGGGCGTCTTTTTAAAGATGATCCCGACAAACCATCCGCCACCAGGACGTGCCCTGCAGAAATCACACGCGTATTCCCCGCTTGCGCATTCAGCTCAACGAACACCATATCCGCTTCCGGCGTTTGCTCAGGCAGGACGGTGGCATCGTGCCGATCGAGAAAATCGACTCCCGCCTCGACAGCAACATCCACCAACGTCTGGTCCATGGTCTGTCGGGAGAGAATCATCCCGCCGGGCAGAGGCACGATTAATTGCCGACCGTGGGAACGTAGGCGAAATTGATCCACGTCGACGGCATCTTTTCTTCGCAGATGTTTGACGAGATCCAGACTTTCCAAGGTCCGCAGCGCATTCGGATTCAGGCAGCAACCGCACACTTTGAAACGCGGAAACGCTTTCTTCTCAACCAATAAGACGCGCTTGCCGGCACGCGCCAAAGATATTGCCGCAACCGATCCGGCGGGTCCGGCTCCGATGATCACAACTTCGTAATGTTCGCTTTGGGAATCGATCAAGAGGAGGGGCCCTCCTGTGGTTGATCCCAGTGCATGAGATATCGCTGCGGCCAATGGGTGGTGATGCGGGGATGGCTCATTCCTGACTCTGCCGCCAGTTCTCGCACTTCTTCGAGACGAAACGCGGCCTTGACCGATTGAGGCCCGTCAAAATGGACGACCGGCGATCGGCTGAGAAGACGACAGCCAACCTTCGCCATCACATACCCCCAGGCGGAACGACGTAGATCATTCACCAGAACGGCGCATCGAGCGGCTTCCGCCTGTTTGCGGAGAAACACGCGGGCCTGATCTTCCGTGAGATGGTGCAGAAACAAGGACGAACAGAGGATGTCGTAATCATCCGGGTATTCATCTTCGAGGGCATTCAATCGTCGAAATTCGAGAGTCTCCAGACCCGCAGCAATCGCCCGCGCCCGAGCAAACTCCAAAGCCGTCTCGCTCAAATCGGCTCCCGTCATCGAGATCGGAAGTTTCGATTGTTGAGCCCTGGTGGCCAAATAGCGTGTGACATCGCCTCCTCCACAAGCGATATCGAGCACGCGGACGGGACGCTTGAGTTGCAGAGCGATCTGCTCGATGGCCGGCCAGAGGATCCGGCCGCTCCCGCTAATCAAATTGATACGAGCCAATCCCGAGAGTGCGGCGTGATGATCCCGCTCCGCCAACGCGGGATCATCCATCAGTTCCGGTTGTAGATCGCGGGTTTCCAGCACAGTCAATTTTCAGTTATCAGGAGAATGGCGATGTATTATCAGTTTAGGCTTCCAAGGTTGACTGGATACCGAGATTCCTGTCTTACCTGTAAAAAACCATGAAGAAGATGACCACATCCCTCAAATCTTCGCTGTAAAGCTCTATGATGAAACTTTCGACATCCTTAAGGAGAAGCTCGAGATGCCTCTGAAAACCCTCTCTCTCAACAAGGGACAACGCCAAATCTTCGACGAAGGGGAGGGAAACCCTCTCTTATTCGTTCACGGATTCCCGCTCGATCATCGCATGTGGCGCGGACAACTCGAAGAGTTTTCTCGGGAGTATCGAGTCATCGCTCCGGACCTGTGCGGCTTCGGCGGGAGTGATTCGGTTCCCGAGGATGCCGTGTTGACGATGAAGCAATTCTCCGACGAACTGGCGGAAATCCTTCTGGCTCTGGGACTCGATCTTCCGGTGCATCTGATCGGTCTCTCGATGGGAGGATACATTCTGGGACAGTTCCAGAAAGATCACGCGATGCGGATTGCGTCGTTGACTCTCTGCGATACAAAATCGACCGCCGACACGGAAGAGGCCAAAGAGAATCGATTCAAAACGGCACGAGTAGTTCTCGAAGCAGGCAGCAAGCTGCTGGCGGATACCATGGGGACCAAACTATTCGCACCGGATACTCCGGAAGCCGTGCTGGAGGAAATGCGGACGATGGTCGCCGATGCGTCACCGGCCGGGATCGCCGCCGCTTCGCGCGGAATGGCGGAACGGGAGCCGTTTACCGACCGACTGGAAACATTTCGCGTCCCGACTCTGGTCATCGCGGGGGAACACGATACGATCTCGCCTCCCGCGGAAATGCGCGAGATGGCCAATCAAATTCCGCAATCGGAGTTCGTTGAAATTGCCGATGCCGGCCATATGTCCCCCCTGGAAAATCCTCAGGATTTCAACGCGGCGTTACGGGCGTTTTTGCGGCGTGTGGAGTTGGGATAAGTCTCCGATATTTGATAGATGACAGTCACCCGGCCCGTTACGAACTCACGGCTTCCTCAATCGCCGCGAATGCTTTGTCGCACAGTTCGTGGATGCGTTCCGCGGGCATGGCGGGAGCCGGCATCAAGACCACCACATCTCCCAGCGGTCGCAGAATCAGACCCTGCTTTCGAGCTTCCAGCGTCACCTGATGCCCCATCCGCAGTTTGGAATCGAAGGGGATCGCTCCTTCGCGATCCTGGACCAACTCGATGCCGACCATCAATCCCTGTTGACGAATCTCGCCGACGTGTGGATGATCGGCGACTTCCCTCAATCGTTCGGTGAGCAAAGCAGACGTCTCCGCCACATTCTCCAGAACCCGATTCTGCTCGAACAACTCCAGTGACGCGATTCCCGCCGCACAACCCAAAGGATTTCCGGTATAGGTGTGACCGTGAAAGAAGGTCTTACCTTCGTGCGGCTCACCGAGGAAGGCCTCGTAGATTTCGTCGGTCGTGAGTGTTGCCGCAACTGGTAAATAGCCTCCCGTGATCCCTTTGGCGAGACAGAGAAAGTCGGGCTGCACGTTTTCCTGTTCGCAAGCGAACATCGTTCCCGTTCGTCCGAAGCCAACAGCGACTTCGTCGGCGACCATGAGAATGTTGCGTTTTGTTGTCTCTTCTCGGACGAACTTCAAATAGCCTTCAGGGTGCACGAGGATTCCCGCCGCTCCCTGAACTAAAGGTTCAATCACGAATGCACTGATCCGGTCCGCATATTCGTCCAGCACGCGGACGACTTCATCTCGGCAATGTTGCAGATAACTTTCGCGAGTGTGGCCCTCGGGAACTCGATACGCAACCGGAGACGGAACACGCAATGTTTCGAACAGCAAATCGCCATACACTTGATGAAACAGATTGATGCCCCCAACTGAAACCGAGCCTACCGTATCGCCGTGATAAGCATGATCGAGACAGACAAACAGATTCCGCTGCTCGGGTCCGCCCGGCTTCTGGTGATGATACTGATATGCAATTTTGAGAGCCGCTTCGACGGACGTCGATCCACTGTCGGAATAGAAGACTTTATTGAGACCGGCGGGAGTCTTCTCGACCAGTCTTCGCGCTAGCTCGATGGAGGGCGGAGACGACATCCCCAAGAGAGTCGTATGGGCGATTTTATCAAGTTGCTGTCGAACCGCCGTATCGATCTCGGGAACCCGATGACCGTGAATATTGCACCACAGCGCTGAGATGCCGTCGAGGTAGCGATTGCCGTCCGTATCGATCAGATCGAAGCCTTCTCCCTCGGCAATAATCGGCGCACCTTCTTCTCGATACGCCTGCATGGGAGCAAACGGATGCCAGACGTGTTCGTTGTCCCATTCGCGGAGGTTGTTCACGGTAGCAGAAATTCTGAATGCAATCTCTCCCCCTTACCAAGGGGGAGATCAAGAGGGGGTTCCTGTAAGTGAAAAGTGGCACGAGTGAGAACAACCCGTGCCACTTTTCACTTCAACATCGTTCAGCTTTGTCAGGCAGAGCCTGACCTACGATTGACTCGCAAATCTACGCCAGCAGATCTTTCACGACGTCTCGTTCGGATTTCAGTTCATCGACAGTCGCCTGTAATTTTTCCTGTCCGAACTCATTGTGCTCGATCCCTTGCACGATACTCCAGGTATTCCCGTCGGAGGTCAGCGGAAAGCTGCTGATCAAGCCTTCTTCCACGCCGTAACTGCCGTCGCTGCAAACCGCCGCACTGAAACATTCACCTTCCGGCGTCGGTGTGGTGACATTCTTGACGGTGTCGATAATCGCGTTCGCTGCGGACGCAGCGGAAGAAGCACCGCGGGCTTTAATGATAGCGGCTCCCCGTTTTTGGACGGTAGAGATGAAGTCTCCTTTGAGCCAGTCTTCATCGCCGATGACTTCAGCAGCCGGCTTCCCATCGATTTCCGCATTGTAGAAGTCCGGATACTGGGTCGCGGAGTGATTCCCCCAGATGGCCATTTTCTTGACGGCGGTCACCGGTTGTCCCGATTTTTGAGCCAGTTGAGTGACGGCACGGTTCTGATCGAGCATCGTCATCGCGTACCAACGATCCTTGGGAACTTTCGGGGCGTTGTTCATCGCGATCAGACAGTTTGTGTTGCAGGGATTCCCGATCACCAGCACACGCACATCGTCGGCGGCCGCGGCTTCGATCGCTTTGCCGGTGCTGGTGAAGATGGGGCCGTTGATTTTGATCAGGTCGCCCCGTTCCATTCCCTCTTTCCGCGGGACCGAACCGACACACAACACCCAGTTACAATCGCGGAAACCGTCCTCCAGATGATCGGAGTCGGCTTTGACCACACCCGCCAGGGTCGGAAACGCACAGTCATCGAGTTCCATTTCAACGCCGTCCAACGCGGACAGCACCGGTGGGATTTCGACAAGGTGCAGAATCACCGGTTGATCCGGTCCGAACATTTGCCCTGAAGCAATTCGAAACACGAGGGCATATCCGATTTGACCGGCGGCTCCGGTGACAGCGACGCGAATGGGATCTTTCATGACAATTTCTTCTCAGTTGGCAGAGTTTCGTGAGCGGGGAATTTGACGGTATCTATCCCTCCTTTTACCCGATTCCCCCTACCACAGGCAACCGAACGCCCCCTCTACTCTGTTTGAAGTCGTACCGGCTGATCGTCCGAATTTTCCGCCGTCAAAATACCGCCGAGTTCTTTGATCTTGACCATCGCCAACACAAAACCTCGATCTTCATCAGGAATCTGACACGCGGAAGTAACCGTGCCGACCTCTTCTCCCGCCTCGTTTAAAACAGGCTTCCCGACAATCGGCGGCTTCCCGGAATCGTCAGACCAGGCGAATTGCTCCAACTGTCGATTCACATGCCCCATTGCATCGAGTCTGGCAATCGGTTCCTGACCGAGATAACACCCTTTGGTGAACGAAATCGCTCGTTCTGTCCGATTCGCTTCCTGGGCGAGATTGTCGTCGGAGACATCGACACCATATTTCGGAAAGGGAATCGAGAGTCGAACGATCTCCCAGGTGGTGTGGCCGGCGATGACAGAGCTTTCCTCAACCATTTTTTTCACACAGTCAACTAACTCTTCCCCCTCGCCAATCACCCAAACCGCGGGTCGAAAGCCGTTGTCCCAAGTAAAGGAGTTTGCCCCTTCCACACTAGATTTCCCGACAACCAGCAAAGCCTCAGTCGAATCCTCCACAGAGAGTGTCACATCTTCCATGATCAAATATTTGTCGAGGTGCTGGCGTAAAAACTCGACACGATCTTCATCGGTCAATACATACAAGCAGTCTTCGTCGCACAGAATCACCGCCACCGCCAGGATGCGACCTTTCACATTGCAGAAGAACGCTTCCCGACAATCGCCCGGCTGCATCCCTTTGATGTCCTGCGTGCAGAAGTTATGTAGAAATTTGGCACGATCTGCGCCGGTGACCGTTATGATGCCGAATTCGTGTTCGGGGATGATGGCGGTCGATGTCGATGCCGCCTGATACTCCTTGACCGGATCGCCGAAGTCGGCGACGGGACGTGTTGCATCGGCGGGAAGATCAATCAGGCCAGCGTTCTGGAGGGCGTCGATAAGCGACATAGGAAGTCCGAAAAATTTCAGAAAGGGTCAAATCGAGTGAGTTCAACCGTTATCATAGGCCCAGCGGAATCATTTTGGGAGGTCACTCGATGAGCGGATATCAACTCACCCTGGAACAAATCGAACAATTTGACAAGCAGGGCTACATCATCCTCGACCAGCTTCTGGATACCGAGGAAGTCGAGTTACTGCGCAAAATTGCCCGTGCGGATCTGCAAATGAAACAGGATGTCGCCTCCCGCGCAGACGGCGAAGGGGGCGCTATCGATCTCGTCGTCCGCAATGATGTCGAACCAGATACCATCTACGGAGCGATCGTTGCCTCGGAGTCACTGGTCAACGCCGTCGAAACCGTCCTCGGCGATGAAGTCTACCACTACCATCACAAGATGATCCTCAAAGAGCCGAAAGTTGGAGGAGCGTGGGCCTGGCATCAGGATTACGGCTATTGGTACAACAACGGCTGCCTGTCGCCCGATATGGCGAGTTGCCTGATTGCCGTCGATAAAGCGACGAAGGAGAACGGCTGCCTGCAGGTCGTCCCTGGATCGCATCGTCTGGGTCGCATCGATCACGGGGCTGTCGGCGACCAGACCGGAGCCGACCCTGAACGGGTCGCCGCGATTGTGGAACGGATGCCGGTCGAATATGTCGAACTCGAACCGGGATCAGCGGTGTTATTCCACAGTAATCTGCTGCACCGTTCGGATCAGAATAAAAGCGAGAACCCGCGCTGGGCGTTTATTTGTTGCTATAACGCGAAGAGCAACGACCCGTACAAGGAAGGTCGCCACCCGCGATACACACCGCTCGAAAAGCGCCCCGATGCCGACATTCTCTCCACCGGTCGCAAACAATGGGAGCAGATGGAATCGCTGAGTTCGTGATGTCGATTCCAAATTCCTCTACGGAATCCCTCGCCGAACGCGTCAAAGCTCGCGCCAAAGATTGCGGGTTCGATCTCGTCGGCATCGCCCCGGCGGTCAAGCCCACTGGCTATTCCTCCTTTCTGGAATGGATTGACGCCGGCTACGCGGGAGAGATGCAGTATATTCCCAATCGCGCCAAGGCCTACGAACATCCGAAGCATGTTCTGGAGTCCGTAAAGTCGGTGATCATGGTTGGCTTCAACTATTTCACGGAACCTGCCGTTGAGGGCTCTACTCCTGACAATCGAGAAGGGTTCGGACGGATCGCCCGTTATGCGTGGGGGACCGCCGACTATCACGACGTGTTGAGAAAACGACTAAAGCAACTGGCCTCCGTCCTGCACGATGAAATCCCGGATTGCAAGACTAGGGCGGTGGTCGATACGGCTCCGCTACTGGAACAGCAATTCGCCCAACTGGCAGGACTCGGCTGGATCGGGAAAAACACACTTCTGCTCAACAAACAGATCGGAAGCTGGTTCTTTCTCGGTGCGTTGCTGACCAATGTCGAACTTCCCCCCGATCGACCGCACGAAACAGCGCATTGCGGTACTTGTACGCGTTGTCTCGACGTTTGTCCGACCGAGGCGTTTCCGGAAGCCGGGGTTCTCGATGCCCGCAAGTGTATCAGTTATCTGACGATCGAACTCCGCGACCAGCCGATTCCCGCCGAATTACGACCGGGTATCGAAGACTGGCTGTTTGGCTGCGACTTGTGTCAGGATGTCTGCCCCTGGAATTCGAAAGCTCCCGTCTCACACGAACCGGAGTTCCAGCCACGCGACCCTCTTAACCCGACCGACGCCGCCTGGTTATTGACACTC
>JABURQ010000089.1 GCA_014762625.1 Planctomycetaceae bacterium
ACTTCCACCCACGCCGTGGTCTCGGTGTAGGTGGTGAGTGACGGCTTGACGACACCGTTGGATTGTTTGAATTCGGCGGCTTTGGAATACCCGACTGCCGTCACCGGATCGCCCCGTTTTGGAGCCGCCGCAGCGACATCGAGAAACGGATATCCGTCTCCCTCGCAATCGAACACAACAACGCCTTCCGGCTTCGGTGCGACGTAAAGACGCACGGCACTCACTGTCCTGTCCGGAAACCGCACCCGCACCCTCTCGGGATGACGGCAATGCTTGGCGGTCAGAACGAGCCCCGAATCAGAGACACAGACACCCGAACAACTCCCGTCGATCGTCACGATCGCTTCCCGGACACCCGCATGAGCGGATGAGACGAGAAGCAGAATCGCAGGCAGTGAATACAGCGTTGTGAAACGTGGTTTCCACATGTCACTTTCCTTTTTTCGCGCAAAGACGCAAAGTCGCGAAGTTTCTTCACATTCCGTCGGGTCGTTTATCGAGACCTTTCTCGGCCAACAGGGCCTCGAAATCTTCAACATGAAGACAATCGCACAGGCAAGCCATTGAGGGCGAACCTCCGAGAGTTGGAGCGATCTTCCCATTGCAGTAGTCGTTCCCCGGCTCGGCGTCGTGCAGGATGCCGACTGCGGTAATTTTTGCCCCCGTGATTTCGAGATGGATCACTTCATCGCCGTTTTTCGCTTCGCGTCCGTTTCTGTAATGCATCAAATTCTCCCATTTTAAAAAGTAAGTTAAACTACTATCTCGTCTGGCTTTGCGTCTTACGGCAATCGAACCCCTTCCTGTTGCGACGTCGCTACCACATACCGCAGCATGGCGTGATCGCCGAGACCATTTCGTAACCACGACAGCGGCGTCAAGGCCCGGATGTAACGGTTCCAGGCGTACTGCCAGAACGAGGGCCGCGCGTGGATCTCCAGTTTCTCGTCGATGAAAAACAGCTCCCCGACATGCCGAAACCGCAGCGGCAACGGCAACCGACTCCAGGCATCCTGATCGTTGACGTAGCGGAACGTCGCCGGCACGTAACGGTCGTAAAGTGTGGCAAAGCCGACATTCCCCACCCGCGGCGATCCGAACGTGTAAACGGTCGGTTGCGGCCACGATCCATTCGCCAGAAACGCCGCCATCAACGTCGCCAGTGCTCCGCCGAGCGAATGGCCGACCAGGAACAGATCGGTCCCGTCGGCGGTGGCGTCCGAGAGATACTCGATCAATCCCTGATCGGCCTTGAGAGCCGAGCGAAGAGACTCCCAGAACCCACGGTGCACACTGGAATGTTTGGACGCGAACGGACCGGCATCCCGCACAACGTGCAGATCGGTCAGCAGATCCCGCATCTGATCCGGCTCGGTGCCCCGGAAGGCCAGCACGACAAAGCCGGCTCCCTTGGCGATGTAGCATTGCGTCCCGGTTTCCGGAA
This sequence comes from Planctomycetaceae bacterium, assembly GCA_014762625.1. GTDB lineage: Bacteria > Planctomycetota > Planctomycetia > Planctomycetales > Planctomycetaceae > JABURQ01. Next base: position 1,445 of record JABURQ010000089.1, read on the forward strand.
CGTCGAAGGAGCGAACGGCGAAGATCTCGCCGGGAAACAGAACGCGGTTCATGTCGTGCAGATCGCGAGCCACCTCGTCGGGCGATCCGTACGCAAACAGAGCCATCTGAGCCATCACCCAGGCGGTGTGATTGTCGTGTTGTCCGTGGATAAGAGCCGCCGTCACGGTCCGTCCTCCTTCCAGTTACGGACCAGGTGGAGCAGCTCACTGAGATCTTGCTTCATATCGCCGATGGCGTCTTTGTTGGTCTGGATAGAGAGTTTGAGTTCATTGCCGTCCGACTGCGTGAATTGCTCTGCCGATTGCCGGAATTGAGCGTTGACTTCTTTTTCGACTGCCAGAGCGATCGCGAGATCGGTGGTTTTGTCTTCGATGCGCCACATCCACCAGAAGACGCCGCCGGAAATCACGAGCAGACTGGCGATTGTGGGAGGCATCGCCCACAAGGCCAGCTTGAAGAGCTTGGCATAGGTCCCGTTCAATTCGCCAATTTTTTGAGAAGCCATCGCATCGTCCAGGGCAATAAAAAAACCCGCACCCTCTGAGATGGATTGCTCCTGTCAGAGAATGCGGGCTATGGTTCTTCCAAGTGCCGGCAATCAGCTTTTGTGTGTTTCGCGGAAGTTGGTTTCCGCTCCAATAAGTTTACCTTCCTTCCAGCGGTATGTCACGACCAATTCCGCGTAGGAAGCGTTCTGAGCGCAATATCCATCCTTGTTGCGCACTGCCTCCCCCATTTTAACAATGAGCGGTTTTTCCTGCGTCTTCGTCAAATCTTCGCTCCTTCGCGATTGCCATCCTCCGTGGTGGCTGATCTACTCCTGCCCCTTCGCCCATTCGAGAAATGCGTCGATCAGCGTCAATCCGATGTCGTGTGGCACGTTCTCGCATCGCTCGTGAACGATAGCTGATAGTTTGTGGGCAATCTCGGCTCGCCCTTCTGGGTCTTCAAGAGCATCGTACAACCGGGCCTTGCGGGCAATCTCCAACCAATCCAACGCCGCTGCCTTTCTCTCGGACTCGGCTAGCTGCTGTTCCAGTTCGGCGATGCGGGTGTCTTTCGATACGCCACTGCCTTTTGGTGCAGGAGGTCTTGGTGTGTTGCTAGGTGGCTTTTTTCCTCCAAGCCTTTGCTTTGATTCGGTTATTTCGTATCTGCTCATCAGTCATTCCCCCTTCGCGGCAGACATGTAGTATGCAGACACGGGCTCTGCCGTCATCGTCAGATCCACGGAATAAGTGTGCTTTACGTTACCAATCATGTAGGCGGCAACATTATCTGGGAACATCGCAAAAGGCTGGTGTTGAGATTTCCAGTCCCTGACCTCTCCATCCAGCGGCCCTCCAATTAGTTCAATTTTCATGCGTCCCCCTTCGCGGCTTTAATCGCCGCTTGCTCAGATGTTTCTCTCTGGCTTTCCCAACCGCAGTATTCGCAGGCGAGGAAATGCCAATATTGCTCCCATTCATCGATTCCACTCATGACGCATTCGTGTTTGCAATGCGGACACTTCGGCAGTTCCGGCTCCGGTGGTTCGATGACGCCGAGAGTAACTAGGCCCGGCATGTTTCGATCAGATGTGTCCCACCGCCTTGCGTTCTCCACAGTATCCCATTCGATCATCCATTGGCCGTGATCGTTCCAAGCGGCAACGACTGTCGCATCATCCGGCACGCCTTCCAGGTCCGGCGGTCCGGGAATCGGCGTGATTGTCGAAGCCTTTTTGTTGGCGTCAACAACATGGTTTTCGCGATTGATCAATCGCCTCAAATCGTCCAGCCGATGCTTGATCCGACAATCCTTGTCCTCGTGTTTGTCGATTCCGAGGTCGTCGAGAAAGCCGTGAACCATCGCCTTGAACTTGGCAAACTTCTCGTTCTGCATTTTGATAAACTCCTCAATCCTCAGTTTGGCGTTGGCGATAAAACTGGCCTGATCGAAATCTCTCCATGCCGAATCTGTCTTATCATTCGGAATGGAATCGAGAGCGTAACGAGACAGCAGAGATGCCAAATACTCAACCTTTGGCTTGCCGTCCCTGATGTTATCGGACAGCGGGTCTTTCTGCTCCGCCTCAATCGCCTCGACCGGCTTGACGAGGGTGGCCCCATCGAATTCGTGCAAAGCATCAAGGTCCATGCGGTCTGTAACAGGCAATTCTTCGTCTGAGTTTCGATCATGGAAGATGTCACCAACCTTGAACGGCCCCGACTTGCTGCGGTGGTTGGTGATTGCCGATTTGTGCCAACCGTTAATATAATCACCGTTGAGGAATTCGACCTTCTGCCAGCCTAGCTTGTGTGCGAATACCAGGCTCGGAGCAACATCCGTATCGGACACCTCGACCCAATCGCCGATCTCGACTTTGCGCCCCTTGAATTCCATCACTGCCTCCCTTAGTTTCGTTGTTCGTTGGCCTCAAATCGAGTGCTGATAAAAAACGTCAACACCTGTATTTCAGCATAACGGTACGGTCTGTTGTTTGGATTTGGGTCATGCACAACTTCTATCCAAACGCCGTTATCAAAACCGTTGATCCTGCAAACTACCGAATGCGTTGTGTTCTCAAACATCTGAGAAGGCACAGTCCCGAGGCAATATATTGGGCCATTGTCACCAGCCTCGCATAAATAGCCCTCCGTACCCTCGACTGGGACTCTTAATTTTTTGAGCCCACGACCCCGTAACCATTCTTCGCGGATCGAGGGTGTTGCGTCACCTGGATTTAACCCTTCTCGGAAGTTTGGAACCTCGCTCAATGGCAGATCCAGAAGAGAAGCGATTGCTGCTCTTTCGCAATCACCTGAGCCTTGGTCGATAACAGTTTGGTATACCGGGGTCATGGCTTCCTCCCTTCGTTGAGTTTATCGTTCACCGAGTCCTGTGCGGCTTTCTTGGCGTCTTCGAGGGTCGGGAAACTGCTGAGATACAACTCCCCTTCATAATGTCCGTAGAACTGTAGCCCGTATTGTCTCACCTGTGTAACCCTCACTGTGCCCATTCCGAGTCGTCATCTATTTCAAGACGCTCCTCAAGTGCTTCGATTGCTTCGAGAGGCGTTGATCCTGAGCCCTTTTTTATCCCAGTGCCGTCCGGTTCAGCGATCCACCGCCACGGCAACTCACTGTGCTTAGTCATCGCGTTCCTACGAATCGAGAATCACAAATGGCTTGCCTTCCAAAACAAACTGACGAAGACGGTCTCTGATCTCCTCAATGAGGTCATCAGCCGATTCTTGACAATCGCTACACAAGTCCGCCCTGAAACTCTCTCCGTTTATTGAGTATGTTTTGCGAGTAATACTGCCATTCATCGGATGGTCATCGTTTGGTATGTCGGTGTTCTCAATTGAGATACCGCATGAATCACACGTATCAGTTATTTTCCGCATCGCGTTCCTCCACTTTCTGTTCAATCCTCACAAACTCAGTGTCGCCAGTCCTCGGGTCGGCTCGGTACTCGTACAAGCCCTCATCAACGATGACGGTCTTGCCAGTCGGAGTTCGTATCGTCCATTCCGAACTTATATCCGATGAGAAACAGGACTAACCCTGCGAACACAAATATCACCATGAGAAAAATAGCTAGTGATGTCTTTTGTTCGTCACTCATTCAATCGCTCCTTTTCGCAAGTTCTAAAAGCACATCCGCATGGCAGTCCTTATCGAGGCCGCACCAACATGCGAGATCTTTCCCGCGTAGTTCATCGATGGAATTGAGGATTGCTTTCCGCCGGTCCTCAAGGCAGCCCTGAAATGATGGTTCGCCATTCAGCCACCTGCGAAAGCCGTCAGCCGTCTGGTACGGATTCCCGAACTTGCCTGGCCTTCCGACATAGACTGCGTTTCGAGGCATTCGCCAGCCCTTCGTTCTCTTGCGCTGGATTCGTTTTGGCTCAACCATCAATCGCTCCCATTTTGTTAGAAAGTTTCTTCAGTTCGTCCTCGTGCCTCCATCACCCGGAAGAAATACAGACGACAATCGGTCCGCCAGCGGCTTCTCCCCACCTTCCGAATATAGCTCTGCTCGAACGCCGGCATCCGCTCGATCAACGCCACGCACTCCTCGACGCTCAGCGCATCCAACCGCTGACCGTACCGCCGCTCCCAATCCTGCTTCCTGGCGGTCGTCGACTGCGCCCGCTCCTGACTCTCCCGCGCTTCGCGAGCCTTCCGCTCCGCCGCCAGTCGCTTCCGCTCCGCCGCCTCTTCCCGCTGCTTCCGCTTCCGCGCCTGCTCCTGAAACGCCGGTTTCGCCGGCGGCCATAACGCGCCCGGATTCTGACCCGGTCCCGCCTTCGACACCCGCTCTTTCAAAGCACCCGGTCCCCAGGCTCCCGGATGAGTCCCGTAATGCTCGATCAATTGCTCCACAAAGTCCGGCGTCGCCCCGTTCTCACGAGCCGCACGAATCGCCTTGTGAGCCCCCACCACCTCCAAACTCATCAACTTCTGCACCACCACCACCCAGGACGAATCGTCCTGATCGTTGGCGAAGCCCGTCGAAGGGGTGGGATCGGTGTGCGAAGCCTCCGGGGGCGGCTGCGCTTTCGGCTTTCCGGTCCGATGAAAAGATCCCTTGGACGTGCGGCCAATCTCAAACGCCGATCCCGGAACGTAATCCCGACAATCTTCCAAATCCACCACCACCTCCGCTTCCGAAGGCTCGTGAGGCTGATCCGACTCATTCGACGGGCTGTGCCAACAATCCGCCTGTGGCGGAGGTGGATTTACTTCAGGATGTTTAGCAGGATCTGGATCCGGATTTACTTCAGGATCTACTTCCTTATATAAGGCCTGCTCATTTTGGATAGGCGCCTGCTCGATTTGAGAGGGCGCCTTCTCATTTTGGATAGGCGCCTGCTCATTTTGAGAGGGCGCCCTCTCATTTTGACAGCGCGGTGAATGTTCACTGTTTTGGGGTTTTTCCTCTACGCGATCAGGAGGTTTCCGGGCCGGTCGATGTTCGTCGAAGAGCAGTTTCTGGCGATCTCGTTTGTGTGACATGGCGAACTCCCGAATTGTGTGCCATTGAACCTGGTAGATATTGGCGATCTGTCCCCCCGATCCCGAACAGCGGCGTTCGACCGAGATCCAGTCCCGCTCTTCCGCCTCCTTCATCCAACGGCGAAACGTCGATTCCCCCATCCGGGCCTTGTAGGCCAGGACCGCGACGCGGGCGTAACTGTTTTCGTCCTCGCCGCGAGAGCCGGCACCGGAACAGATCTCGATCGCCTCGATGACCGAGTAAAGATTCCGCTTGCGAACCCCCGAGAAGGCGTCCACCGCATCCCGCAAGATCTCGAACCGCTGAGCCGGATCCAACGGCAACGTCGCCTGCGTCTTTTTATTGGCATAGCCCGTCGAATTTGCTTGCAAACTCGAAGAAGCCTTCGTTGTTGATGTCATGGTTATAGTTTTGAGTCTTCAGGTTGGTGTTATGTCTCTCGCAAAGCCGCAAAGCCGCGAAGAAGGGGGCTTTTTGTCAGGTTCCCAAAACAGACCTCGCCCCTTGGCAGCGTAGAGGCGGAGTGCCGTCGCGGCCAATTCTCCGATCGCGAACATGATCGATCCCATCGGCGGCGAGCCGTCGCGCGATCCATCCGGGAGCAGATACCTGGTTTTCCCACGTGGAAGCATCAAACCGTCCATGCAATCCATGTAGTCGTGGAACCAATCCGAAGACGTGTAGGCCAGCAAAATTCCGACACCGTTTCCGTGTTGGATAAACTTCTGCAACCAGGGAACCTGAGTGTGCCGACCGGTCCAGGGACAATTCATCCAGACCATGCCCTCCCAGGGCTTCGCGAGTCCATCTTCCTCGATCGTGTAAAACTTGCGGGCCGGTACATGCAACGCAGAGCGGCTTTTGACCTCCCAATCGCCCGATAAGATTCTCTTCAAATCGAAAACGTACGGAGCCGCGCAAGGGTCGAGATCAAACGAGAGCTTGAGTCCCGCGAAAATGTCCGGCGGCGTGTAACGCTCACTGCGATTGGTCATGTTCATTCCTTGGCGTCTTTGCGCCTTGGCGCGATAATATTTGTGTTGGCACAGCCCGTCGAACCTGGTGTCCGACTCTCCGGAGCCTTCGTTGTTGATGTCGTCATGTGGCCTCCTGTTGAGCGCTCAGCTTCTCGATTTCGGCTTGGAACTCCCGGATCGTTTCCAGGTATCGCTCAATCGTGGCATCCAGGCGGCTCGTGTTGAGAACCCCATCAATCGCGGCTTCATTTCTCCGCAGATCGAGCACTTGTTTCACCGCCGTTCCGAGTTGTTCCGCATTCCAATGATCGTTGATATCAATGCCGCTGGATTGTTCATAAACCTCCAGCTTTTTTTTCAGGACGAGGTATTTGTTCCTCCAATGATCGCCGGGCATTTTGAGTTTTTGTTCGTGCAGACGCCCCTCTCTGAAAGCCTGTTTGATCCGGTCGGCGTCTTCGCCGGCTTCGACCGCTTTCCGCAGCAAAGAGGCCAGGAAGCGAAACGGGATCGGTTCCGGATCCCGATGCTTCGTCGCTTGCGAACGAACCGACAAACCGTTCCCGTTCCGCGCCGGCTCCATCAACCCCCATTCCGCGGGGAGTTCCTCCAGCTTCACAATTCCCGGCGCGGCGACGATCCACCACCGATGACAATAGCGGGCGAACGCTTCCGCTTTGCCGGGATCGTTCAGTTCCTTCGTCCAGTCGGAACGATTCACCTTGATTTCAAACCCGTTCAATTCGATTCCGGAAGACTTCCAGCAACCCATCGCCAGGGCATCGCAAGATCGCGTCTTGTTGGTGCTGGTTCCGTTGGGAACTTCTTCGATCAGCGCGTACTGTGGAAGCTGAAATTTCGTCCGTAACAACTTCCGGATATCGCCGGTGAGATATTTCTTCTTCTTCGCCATCATTCAATCCCCTTTGCGTTTCTCTGCGTCTCGGCGACTTGGCGTCAAACAAATCGGTTTCAGCTTCATCGTCGCGAGCCAGGTCGCTTTCCCGGTCCAGCCCGACATCGACATCACTTCCAGATTCACCGCTTCTACGACTTCGCCGCGCCAGATCGAGCCCGGAACGGGAATGTCGGGATGCTCCAGCAGCTCGTGACCGGTCATCAACACTGGCGCCGTGATGCACAACACCGGCTTGTTCTCGTCTTCAATAATCGTGACCGGAACACTCATGTCTTTCCTTTGGCAAAGCCCGCTGAATTTTCAAATCACACCGAACGAGCTCTCGTCGTAAAGTGCTCCGAACAGTGACAGGAAAGCCACCGCCGCACAGTCGGGAACGACGGCGTTTCCGTAGGCCCGCAATTGATCGGATCGAGATAACCCATCAGCCACGCCACGAAAAGCGGGTTTAATCTTTTCTTGTTCGAGGGCGGGGGAGAGTTCGGGGAATCGCTCGAGGATTCGCCGCCATTGTTCGGCGTCTCCCGGTCCTGGAGGATAACCTGGGATTGCAAGTCGATCCCGCCCGCGTTCTTTCGATGACTCTTGTCGAGTTCCGGCCCCCGGTTCGGCACGTTGGGCGTTTTCCAGTTCGTCGCCTTTCCCTCCAGTGTTAACCGCTCCTTTTTCGGGTCTCCCCCGTCCCTGGTTGTCTTCCCTCTTGAGACTCGTGGAGTCATCCAAATTTGCTCCGCCGCTTCGTCTAGTTGGCCCCGCCGCTGGCCTTCCCGGTTCGTCCCCTTGTGGTCGTTCGCTCCCGCTGTCGGCCATCCCGAGGATAAAGAGTCGCTCCCGGCGATGTGTCGCCCCAACTTCCGCCGCCGTAAACAGGCCCGCCGCAACCCGGAAACCCAATCGTTCCAGATCGTCTCCGACCTCTTCAAATCCGGAAACAAGGTGTCCCGCGACGTTCTCGAAAAAACAAAGTGTCGGCCCGAAGCGTTTAATCGCATCAACAATCCAGGGCCAAAGGTGTCGCGGATCGTTTTTGCCACGACGTTTTCCGGCGACTGAGAACGGTTGACAGGGATAGCCGCCGGTGATGGCATCGACTCCGACTTTATCCAGGTAGCGAGCGACCGAACCGCGTCCGACGGTCTTAACGTCAGACCAGATCGGAGCGGGCGGTAAACCGCCTGTTTCAATCTCTTTTGCAATGATCGCGGCGACGGTGATTTCCCGCTCGCAGTACAGGACCGGCTCAAACGCATCAGGTGCAACTCGTTCAAGTCCTCGCTCGATTCCTCCGAGTCCGGTACAGATGGAGAAGGTTTTGATGGAATGTAAAGCCATGTCACACCGTCACCCCCGACATTTCGCTGCGATGTTCGTGTTTTCAGCCATTCTTTTTTCCTTGGCATAACCCGCTGAATTTCCAGATTTCGTCGAACGAGCCCTCTCTTTTGACTTTTTACATTGGACATTTGACCGCTCAAATCGGATCCGGCGACGTCCCCTCGATCGCCGCCCCCGCCAGATGCCTGTCGACGTGCTCGTCGCGGAGCTGGTTGTATCGCAGCAGAAACCCAAACCGCGACGACTCGGCCGACTGCCCCAGCGTGAACGTCTTAAAGGCTTGCTGGATGCGGGGCAGGTCTTTTTTCCGATCGATCTCGTCCGGCAATTCCATCCCGCCGCCGATCTGGTAAAAGAACGCTCCCTCGACCTGACACAACACCCGGTCGTACATCTTCACCAGCGTCGAGTGAGGATGCGGCAACTGGAACTGCCCGGCGATCGCCCGCTCGAACCGCTCTTCGAGCCGCTTGTAATCGCCGCACCGCCGCTTGTACGGCGCGGCCAGGTCGCGCAGATACGCCTCGCTCGCATCGTGCATCAACGCCTCGAAGCGATATTCGACCGGCACACAGTGCGAGAGAATCACGCAATGATCGGCGACCGAGTAGTTCATGGGAAGCTGATTCCCGAACCGCTGCTCTTTGGCCAAAGCGTGGGCGATGTCCCCCGAGTTGAAGTGCCGAGGGTTCGGTTCGTCCAGATCGATCCACTTTCCGGACCGCGTCGGAATCCACTTCGAATTACTGGCAAACTCCGCCAGATCTTTCGGCCGGTCGGACGCCGTGTTCTTCCCAGAGTCCCGCCGCGCCGCATCCTCGCGGGCCACATCATCGCTTGTTCGGTTCATGAGTTCAAAATTCTGAAAGTGGGAAATGTGTGAAAGGTAAAAAGTGAAAGGTGGAAAGAGTCATTTGACATTTGTCTGACGCGGATTATGTGTCCGCACAAAACTCTCTCGGAAATTTGCAGCCGTTCTCGACCAGGCTCTCAAGCTCATCACGAAATGTTCGCGGATTGTCGCCGTCCTCGTTATCACAGACTTTCATGTCTTCCATTTCCGAATCGCTCATCAAACGAAGGTGTGATACTTCCGACTTCAAGTAACCGTAAATGTTCACAATGTGCTGGATGCACTCTGCCTTCGAGTTGGCGGCGTACCAGTGCACGGACGCGCCGAGTTCCAGTTCATAAATCCTGATCATGATTCATTCCTTTGCGTTTCTCCGCGTCTCAGCGGCTTTGCGTCTCAGCGCCTTTGCGCGAGTCTGTTCTTATCATTCCTCATTCGCCAATCTCACCAGCGTCTCGATGTCCACATCGAACTTCGCGTCCCGCGTGTGAAAGAAGCCCGCAAACCGCTCGTCGGTCGCCATCAACAGCCGCGCGTAATACGGCCAGTGATGATCGTTCAGCTTCGGCAGGTCGGCCTCTCGCGTGACCCGCACCGCCGTCTCCCAGCGAATGCGCTCGCCGATCAGCCGGGCCGATCCGATCTGTTGATGCTTCTGCAGCTCGCCCGCGTAAAACTTGAACCACGCCCAGACCTGCGGATTGTCCCGATGAAAGGCCAGCCACTGCGCAAACCGCTCCGGAAACGTCTCCTCGACGTCGAACAAAGTGGCTTGTTGGTGAGTGCAGGACATGGTGATTAGTTTTTAGGAGTTAGGGATCAGCCCAGCATTTCGCTGTCAAAGTCGAACTGCAGTTGATTGCGAGAGGTCCGACGAGCGCGAACAACTTCCAGCTTTCGGGCCGGCGTCTTACTGGTCATGACCGGTTCAATCTCCACGTCGTCCGGATCGCTGGGATGCGGCGTGACGGCCAGCTTGATGGTGACTTCCCGTTTCTTGGACAGTGAGGGACGCTGTTGACAATCGCGCACCGCCGCTTCGAGTTGTTCCTGAAAATCCGCCGCCAGGTCGGGTGACAACAAATGCAGACTCTTGAGAGTCAATTCCGTCGTATCCATATTTTTTCCTTTGCGCCTTTGCGTCTTGGCGCGAGTCTGTTCTTCTCTTTCGTCCTCGAACCGGTGAGCGGGGGCTGTTCAACGATGGCTCACAACCCCCGCTCGTACCCGATCCACACACACCCGGACACACGCCGGATGATTCCACTGTTCGCTACGCGGCTTCCGCCGGCGTCTCGTCCTGGTCGCATTCCCGCAGGACCTGCAACACTTCCTCGCGGTAAATGGGCACTTCACCCGG
>JABURQ010000184.1 GCA_014762625.1 Planctomycetaceae bacterium
TGGGGAGCTGGCTCAAAATGGGTCCGACCAGAATCGGTGGATTGGCGAGGGAGGGAACGTGGGGGCGATGTTGACGCGGGCGAGGAGTCCGGTCCGTACGCCTTGAAATGAACGAGAGGCGTTTTCAGTTTCTGTTGCTGGGGCGGTTCAGGAAGAGGTCTCCAGCAACGAGGGCATAAAGCTGACAGCGAATGACTCAACTCAGGCACATGGACGGTGATCCCGCAATTGTCGCAGGTGGTTTCCGCCAGCGTAATGTATCTCTGCGTACTGATCATGGCTCTTTCCCGCGGTTTGGTAACAAAAAGTCCCCCCTTCCGCTGCTCTACCGTCGGCGCACAGCCTCAGCCGCCAATTATTTTCAATTTTTTCGAGTGAATATTTTTCCTGAAATCAGCGGCTAACGTGTCTGCAAAGACTCAGGGAAACCAGCAAGCTGAGCTAGCTCTTTCTCCCCGTAATATTGGATATCTGCCTGAAATTTTGAATTGATCAGCTTGATGAGGTGATTCGCCACCAGGGCGTTCGCGGCCGCGGTCGGGTGAACACGATCCGCGAAAATCGAATACGACGCCCCCGTCAATGGAGGAGCAGAAAGTGGTGTCCCGGCGATCGTCAGTGATTGATCGATGACTTGTTCCAGAACTTGATCGACTTCAAGAACGATCATCCGCGGATGTTGACGGTACTCCAGGATAAATTCATTGAGGCGTTGAATATTCTTCTTGAGGGCCGCAAGTTCATTATCAGTGAGCTTGTATGACTGCAAGTAAGGGGTGACTGTCAGATTGGGGATTGTCATCAAGACAATGGGAGCCTTATCAACTTCTGTTAATTTTTTAATGCAGAGTTCCAGATTGTGTTGGATTCGACGAACGATTCTCTCAGATTCCTCCGTCTCGGCGGCTAATTGACGAACGTTGAACAGAACATCGTTTCCACCGCCCTGCAGGCTGATCAGAGTGGCGGGTGCGGTTTTGCCGGCTTTCCGTTTTTGAGCGTAGTAATTCACCTGTGCAACGATTAGTGAGGACGTCGATCCGACTCGGGCGTAATTGTGAATTGTGTCAGTCTCGGCGGAGGCCTTCTGAAACATCGCTTCAACAGGGTCCGCTCCATAGAGAGTTCGATTCGTCCCATAGAAAAGAAAAAGGTGTGTGTTGTCGGTGATGCTGTCACCAAAACAATAAGTGTGAGAGGTATCAATTTGGGCATGCGTGAAACGTGCTGATCCCAACACGACGAACGTTAACGTTGCGAGAAACAGGAAGTCATGGCGTCTCATGAGAAACTCCTCCACATCGTTGTCTTCGGAAGCGGTAAAAAACTTCAGTCTTCAATCCTCTTACCGCCGCAAAGGCTTCCAATCCGCCATTTAACAAACCATTTTGTGGAAACGGAGCGTTTATTCTGAATCGAAAGTGGTGGTTCTCGCCTCCGGGGTATTGTAAGATGAGCGATGCTTTAGGGATCCATTGCAGTCATTGTGAATTCGTATGGCATCGTCTCAGTCACCTATTGATCATGATGACGGCTCGCGCTATGAACCGCCCGAGTTGCCGCCGGAGGTGTTGCAACCCTGCAATGAGATCTGCAATGACTTCGAGGAAGCCTGGAATCGGGGCGAGGTCACTCCCGTCGAAAGTCTCAAGGAACTGCTTGAAAACCAACCGAACGACGAACGGAGTTGGTTATTACATAATCTGTTGTTGGTCGAGTTTGAGTTTCGCTTAGAAGAATTGGGAAACCGTCTCCCAGACGAATACGAAAAACATTTCCCGGATGATCGACCGAATGTTCGTAAAGCCGCTCATAAAATCACCACAGACATCAATGCGGCTTCAGTCACCGAAACGAGTCCTCTCAAGTCATCTGAATCAGAACTGGATGACACGAGAGTCTATTGCCCTCAATGCGAGGGTGAAATTTCCGCTCACTGCCCTGAACGAGATATAGGCACTTGCAGTGGCTGTGGAAGCACATTCGATATTGCTCCTTCGCCGTTTGAACAACGGAAACTGATTACGCTTCCCCAGGAGTTTGGAAGTGGACAACGTTATCGTCTGGTCAAGTATCTTGGATGTGGAGCATTTGGCTCGGTCTACAAAGCCTTTGATTGCGAGCTTCAAACGACGGTTGCCTTGAAGGTGGCTCACAAATACCACCTCTTTTCCAACGAAGAGAACTATCAGCGGTTTCGGCGTGAAGCCAGAGCTGCGGCGGATCTGGATCATCCGCATATCGTGCCGGTCCGGGATATTGTCGACGATCGCCACGTTCTGTTTCTGGTTTGTAAATTTATTGACGGCAGTTCTCTATCGGAACTTCTGAAAACTGAACCGCCAGCTGATTTTGATGAGATTGCCCAATTGATCCGACAGCTGGCCCTCGCTCTCAACTACGCCCATGGAAATACGGAAGAAGACCGAAAAGGAATCATCCATCGGGACGTCAAACCGGCGAATATCTTGGTCGATTCCAACGGAGGCGCCTTTCTGACTGATTTTGGTCTGGCTCGCCCGGCCATCGACGATGAAGCCTTGGAATCGTTGACGGCTGATGGTCATTTTATGGGTACACCCGCCTACGCATCTCCCGAACATTATCTCAGTCAGAAGTCCGTGGATGGCCGCAGTGATCTGTTCAGTCTGGGAATTGTGCTGTACGAGCTTCTGACCGGGGAGCGCCCTTTTCAGGGTGATTTACCGGCAATCCAATCACAGATTCTGGCAGAGACACCGGTCCCCCCTCCTCATAGCCGCAAACCCGACTCCCACATTCCCCGGGATCTGGAAACGATTTGCCTGAAGTGCCTGGAGAAGTCACCCGAAAAGAGATATCAGACAGCGGGTGAACTGGCGGAAGATCTGGAACGGTTTCTCAAGCGAGAGCCGATTCGGGCGCGACGGGTGAGTCCTGTTGAACGATGGTTTCGTTGGGGGCGAAAGAACCCGTCCAAGATAGCTCTTGGGATCGCTCTCATTTTTTCAGGTTTTTTGATTACTTATATTCACCAAATGAATAAAAGCATCGAAGAGGAAATCGAAAAACAAAAACTGATAACGTTAAAAATAATATGGGAAGACGCTGATGAAGCGAACAGACAATATATGGACTTTTTAGAACGCGATCCGAACCAAGGACTGTTCAATTTGAAACCCCAGGAGGCAGATGATCTTTCTGTGGATCCCCAAGAAAGCCTAATACTATTGTGGGAAGATCATTCATCGGAATTGAGAAACTACTTAAAGGATGATTCCGATAAAGTTCAACTCAAAACTCTTGAAATCATGCGTCTGCTGATCTTCATTGACGATCCTGCCATGCAACAAATTGAGAGTCTCACAAATAACACCAGCGATTCACCAGAAGACCTTGAGGTAAAAAAAACAGCAGCGTTCAATCTCGATGAAATACGAAAACTGAAGAGTGAAGCCTTCGAAAGAAATGAAGCAGCAAATGATTGACCCAGATTGGCCATAAGGTGAGCAAGGAGAAACACTTTCTCAGAAAAAAGAAGAAATTCCCCCGCTCACTGTAAGCATCAGGATTATTTACTTTCCATATTTTTGGTTGAAGTCAAGACTCACATGAAACTGATCCGGCCTCTTTTAGTCCTGCTTATCTTTACCCAGCTCCTCGTTCTGGGTGTGGGAGAGAGCCGCGCGCAGCAACGACCACGTCAACAACCAATTGGCCCGATTGAATACGAACTTAAGGCTGTCTGGCTATATCATTTTGGAAACAGCATGTTCCAGTGGGAAGAGCGAGCAAATGATCCCTTTGTGATCGCAGTCTTCGGGGATTTTCCCTCCGACCTGAAAGAACAACTCGAGAAAGTTGAGAGACTAAGAATCCGCGGACGAAGAATCATCATCAAACAATCCAACGACATAGAGCAATTAAAACAGACGCAACCAAACATCCTATTTGTCACGAGAGGTAACGACTTTTCCGAACGTGTGGACGATGCGAAGGACGAATTCGAGAATAAGCCCGTTCTGATCGTGGGAGATTTCGATTTCGAAAAGGATAGAATTCCGATCAGTTTCAGTGTCGACCCTAACACCCGTAGACTGAAATTACATCGAAATATAACTAATGCAGTCGTACCAGAGGGAATCAGTTTTCGTAATGAAGAACAAATCTGGGATAGACTCACAAATCTGGAAACTATCGGAGACGAAGATCGGACGTCGTCGATTGCTCCGTGAGCCAGCCTCAATATTTCTGATCCTATCTGATTTTCACTAAAGTCTCCCCGCTTTCTGAAGCCATACAAAACTGTTTGTCAGCAGGAAATGTTCAAGACAACAGTGAAATCGTCCGATTCTATTAAAATGCAGACAGATTCCAGGTTTCTTCTCATCTTTGGATCAATTCGTCTCATCTTACAGCATTTACACAAATAACTGATTGATGCCGCCATGGATGGTGATGCTTTCCACAATGACTCTTCGGCATCACGGCCTCTATTTCGTCTACGGATGCTGCTGACGTTTGTTTTCTCTACAATATCTATTGTCGGCTGGTTGGATGCTCAAGAGCCCCCAGGACCGCTGGATCTCCCAAATTCAGTTGAAGATTCTGAGTTACCGAGGTGGGGGGAGAGAACGGTGATAGGTGCATCACAGAAATATGAGGTCGCCAAGGATGACCCTCGGTTAACGCTCCGCCGGACTCCCGCGGCCGCGTTTGTCATTACGCCGGAAATGATTCGTCGTTCGGGCGCTCGCAGCATTCCGGAACTGCTGCGGATGGTGCCGGGATTGTACGTCGCGCGTATTGACGCCAACAAATGGAGCATCAGTTCTCGCTCTTTCAGCACACGTTTCGTACGCAATCTACTGGTTCAAATCGACGGCCGGACCGTCTACACACCGCTGTTTGGTGGAACCTTCTGGGATGTCCAGGATGTGTTGCTGAAAGATATCGAACGGATCGAAGTGATTCGCGGCCCGGGGGCCACGATCTGGGGAGAAAACGCGGTCAATGGCGTAATTAACATCATCACCAAGAGCTCCACCGACACGCAGGGCACCTATGTCGAAGCCGGTGGAGGCACCGAGCAACGGGGATTCACCAGTTTTCGCCACGGCGGTAAAACCCAAAACGACGGCACCTATCGTGTGTACGGGAAATGGTTTGAACGCGACACCCAGTACGAGCCGAATGGAAATGCGCACGATGACTGGCGACAGGGCCGGTTCGGTTTCCGCATGGACTGGGATGATGAAATGGATGATCGTTTCACATTCCAGGGAGATACTTACTTCGGCTCTAATGGGATTGCCAATCAGCAACCATTCGTCGGCCTGGGTATTGATGACGAACCCGTCTCGGGTTCCAATCTGCTCACGCGCTGGACACACGACATCGATCAATATTCTGATTCCACGGTTCAGTTTTATTACGATCGCAACGATCGAAATACACTCGGTTTCGATCAGGCACTCGACACGATTGACATCGACTGGCAATACCGAACGTCCATCTTTGACCGACATGAAATTGTAGCAGGACTCGGCTATCGGAGTGTCTGGAGTCATTTACAAAATGACAGCGTGACCCCAGTCCTCTCGTCGTCTCCTGAACAACGGAATTTTCAACTTTTCTCCGCCTTCATTCAAGATGAATACGAGCTTCGACAGGACAGTCTGTATCTGACAGTTGGAACCAAGATCGGCGAGAATACATTCACCAATACACAGGTCCAACCGAATATTCGCTTACTGTGGTTGACCGATGAAAATAGTTCAGCGTGGGCTGCCGTTTCGCGTGCTGTGCGTATTCCGTCGATCATCGAGAACGATGGTCGGTTAATCATTGATGAATTCATGGGGAATCCAGTTTACCTCAATGGGTCATCCAATCTGATCGCCGAGACGATGATTGCTTATGAAGTTGGTTATCGCAGTCAGCCAACCGAAAGCTTCGCCTGGGATCTGGCACTCTTTTACAATACCGAGCGTAAGATTGGTAATTTTCGCGCTGTGGGGGGGCCCACTGAACTGGAGTTATTCAGAGACTCCAATCTGGACTCATTCGGTTTGGAACTCGCGGCACAACTGGAGATGACCGAGAATTGGCGACTATTTGGTTGGTATTCCTTTTTACGATCGTCGGCCAGTACAGGCACGAGTGCCCTGGTGTCTCCATTGGGTCTCGAGGAAGGAGCGCCTCGCCATCAGGCGTTTCTGATGTCCTCCTGGGATCTCACCGAAAATGTTGATCTGGATGTGTTGACCCGTTTTGTCGATAACGTCCCACAAGTTCCTGCCCCCGCTTATATGTCGATGGACTGCCGAGTCGCCTGGCGACCGCGAGAGAACATGGAACTCTCACTCGTCGGACAGAATCTCCTTGATTCCCACCACAAAGAGTACGATACCAGCATCTTCGTCAAAGAAGTTCCCACACAGGTTCAGCGTGGGATGTATGCCATGTTTGCCATGGAATTCTGAGACCCATAATCGAGCGGGTAGACGACTCTTTTTCAATCCAACAAACTTTAGCGATCTTTGAGCCAGACCTGCCGGATCACATCCAGATTTCGCTCGACCGTTCGCAACCCCATCTCGAGCCTCTGCGATAATTCTTTGTTTTGGTAGCCTTCGAGCTTCGCAACGGCGATCTCTCTCAATTTTGGATTCAGGAGACGCAATTTGTGGTCGAGCTCCTCTGAAATTCTGTTGGCAAACTCTTCCTCAGAGATATCTCCCGGAATATTTTGTAGTCCCCGATTTGTATTCTCCGGTGACTCTAAAATGGCATCCGTTTTTGCCGGTCGCCGTCCTTCATAACGACGTAAACTGATGGATTTCCTGGTCGTGATCGAGAAGAGCAAACGCCAGAGATCACTACTGTCATTGAGACTGGGAAACCGATCCATCTCGACGGCTTTACAAAAGCTCTTGATGGCACTGAGGGCGATATCCTCTTCATCAGACATTCTACGAGGCACGCCTTCGAGGTGCTTGCGAGCATGTTGCACAAGTCGAGGATAGCATTTAAGCCAGAGTACGTTGGCCGCCTCTTCATCTCCGGCCTTAAGCTTCTTCAACATCAATGTCAGTGTGCTTTCTTGAGACATGTCAGGAATCTTTCCTGCAAGAGAACTTCAATATCCAGTCTATGCAAAAAACAGTCTGAGAGAGAACCACTTCTCGTCAAGATGGATACGAATTTGCACTTCGTTTCAGCCTCTCAGGCAAGAACCTGGGGCCTTCGTCAACTCAGTGGGAGAAAGAGATTCCCTCTCGAATTCTGCAGATGAGGAGAGGACTGTTCCAGACATCACGACTTGCGACCAGCCCTTGGGCCGATCGCAAGTCGCAGTTTGCAAGTTTCTTCTTATTCAGAGAGCAATTCTTCCATAATCTTCAAACACGCTTCTTCAGCCAGAAGTTTGTGGGCTTCAGTCGTGGGATGCACTTCGTCAAAGAAAAAGAATCCTTCGGGAGGATTGGGACCGTAGATGTATGACGGAGTGGTCACATCAATAAAACCATGAGAGCCGGGATTGTCAATCACATCATTGATGACTTGACTCATCAGGCTATAAACATCGAACTGAATGATTGTGATTCCCAGTTCCTTTTCCAACGCATCGAGTTCCATCGCAAGCTGCCAATTAAAATCGATGCTGACTGCCTGCAGGATCTGCTGTGTCTCCAGATCGGACCACACGCCGTAAGGAGTTTTGTCTAACGGCGGCATATTGGGCACGAGGAATGTTTCTGCTCCGCTGATGGCCATTTTACGAATGTGCTGAGCGATGTTCTTGACCGAGACGTCATTGTTCGCCTGACCGAAAAAGATATCGTTCGCACCTCCCCAGATCACAACCAGGGAATTTTCGGTCGGCTGATCGGCAAGCAGATATTGTTGTTGTTGAGTGCCGATCGCGGGAATCCTGAGATCTCCCTGATTGAGCTCAAGTGGGACCGCAATCGATGGTGGAGTTTCTTTCAATCCGGTCCCTGTCTGGGCACCCACGTAGGCATTATTGATCATGAAGACTCCCAGATAATCGTCCAGGTACTCCACCCAAACTTCACCATTCGATGCTCGCCCATTGGAATAGGGAGGTGGTAGTAATTGTCCGTCCGTCGCCGTAAATAAATTCCCGTTGTCCGACAGGCTGTCTCCAAACACGAGCATTTTGTCAAACAGCGGTGCAGGCATCTGGGCTAATGTCGTTCCGCAAAGAGCCAATGTGCACACAACTAACGCGGCAATTTTTCTGAGCATTGCAAAGTCCCTCATCTTGAGAATTGTTCGGTCTTTGAAGATTTCAGCTGTGATCATCAAAGCTCTGGAAAATCTTCATCTGATGGGGATACCGTCCATGCGGATCGAAACCCGCCAGCGAATTTGAAAAAAACTCAACCGCGATGAGGTCCGTACGGAAATTATATGAAAAACTGGCGGGCTCGAGGATTGCCCAACGGTAACCCTGATATCACCTCGTTTCCTCGCCGCTTTTCAAACGACGAACAGCTTGTCGAGCTCAGTCCTCAATATCGGGATCACAACGATGAATAAAATCACCACGCTTTTTACCTTGCTGTCTGTGCTAGGAATCTCACAAGTCTTGGATGCCGATGAGACACCGCCGACTATGACAGAAATAGCTTCCGTCGAAATGCGAGATCAGCACGAAATGATGATTGTCCGAATGAAAGAATACTGGAATCACACCCGTCAGAAATTGCAGAAGGTCGATAAGAATAAATTGCTGGAAACGATAGCTCCATCCATGGTCGGACTGTCGCAGCCTCATCCGGGAGGACACCATCAGTTCATCCTGCAACAGTCAAGTATATTGGCTGAGATGCAGGAAGAACTGATCAAACGCCAACAAATGTTGTTACTTCACCAATCGAGAGAGGATGGAGGATGCCTGTTTTTCATCGAAACAATCAACTCACATCTTCGGATAGGAGTCGAAACCTTGGCAGCAAATTAATGCATCGATGATCAAGCTTGGCCTAATTCTGTTCACGGTTGTACCTGTATCCAAATTGTTTGATCTTTACTGACGTCTAGCGTTTTTGAATGTGCCGTTGCGTGCAGAGATCGCTCAGGCCTGATGTGGTAACGGAGAGAATGAAAGACGCTCGGGTTTCATCGACCGGGCAAAGATACGGAAAATCGCTTCGCAGCATCGGTGCTTTTCACCGATGCGACAAGTAGAGCTCTGGTTCGACCTCGCAGTTTTCACGTCTGGATTGGGCGGATGCTGATTGCCTCAATTGGAAGTGATTTGCTCGCTTCAACTTGCATCGCAAGCGTCATGGATTTTCCCCTGTTTTCTCGCTCTCCCTTCGTCACTCCCAGAGCGAGATATTTTTCCAAGGAAGAGCATAAACTTCTCGATTTGGCTGCGAGATCGGTAGAATGGAGCCTCATCTTAACGGCAAGGAGGCTTGGCCAATGGTAAACCATCTTTCAACAATCAGCGATAAACTCCTTCTCAAGCTGACAGCTCTTCAGCGAGCCGACATGCTGGCTTGCGTTCAATTCGAAGCCGAGATCGAGAACAGAATCAAGCGAGCCACCGAAAAAACACAGGTGATCGAGTTCTCCCATAGCGAACTCGACACGATCGAGAACGAGCTGTTTCTGATCAGTGACTACGTTCGTCATCCACAGAAACAGAGAATTGTGGCCGTTCAGAAGAAAGTTGCCGACCTGTTGATTGATGCGCGGCGCGCCGAGTTGGAGATCCAACCGCCGACGAGTCGGCTGACCGAGGTTTCTGATCTGATCTTCCAGTTTAAGATCATACTCTCGGACATCCGACCTGCGATCTGGCGACGAATCCAGGTAAGGAATTGTTCTCTGGCCGAACTCCATGACTGTCTCCAGGCGGCTTTCGGTTGGGGAAACTACCACATGCACGAGTTCGAAATCGATGGCGAACGTTACGGAATTGAACCGGAGGATTTCGGTTTCGGGCCGGAGACGCACGACGAGTCGGACGTCATGCTTAGCGAGCTCCTTATTGCCGCCGGGACTCGTTCCCCTTGGAAATATGAGTATGATTTTGGAGACGGCTGGAAGCATTGGCTGATCTTCGAAGGTTATCCCACCCGCAAAGGCAATTACCCTCTCTGTACGGACGGAGAACGAGCGTGTCCTCCCGAAGACATCGGGGGACCATGGGGTTACGCTGAGTACCTGGAGGCGATCGCCGATCCGCGTCACGAATCACATGAGGAATTCATAGAATGGAGCGGCCCGTTCGACCCGGAAGCATTTGATGCGTCGAAAGCCACGCAGGAAATGAAAAGGATCTGAACCCGAAATGATCATGTTTGGAAGCGTCTCTGAAGAATGCTTCAGAATGCCCGCCGACAGCAAGGGCACCTCCCATCAATCCCCCTTGCCAGGGCTTTGAACGCTGCCGGTTGAGGGATCGTCATGATGGCCTTGAAAGCCAGCGGATCACGATGAGCGTAGTGCCGGTAAGTCACTCCTCCCATCGAATGGCCCAGAATTTCGATGGAGGACTCGGGGACGTGCGCGTCGTAGTATGTTGCACACGTCTTCCGCAGGTCCTTCAGGACCCACGGTTTCTGTTCTCCGGTTTCCACATCGGTTTTCGGTCCGATCCCGACCAATTCGCAAAGTTGTTGGAAACGGATGTTGGGCCGGGTTCCACCCCCTAGGACAACGGGGGCATTCGGATCTGGTTCCTCCGGCCTGATACTCTTGAGGTGGGCATACACAATACGATTCATGGGGCGATGGAAAGTCTTTCCTGTCTTCACACGTTTGTAGAAAAGCCAGCCCCAGCGACAACGTTCTTTGCGTTGGCCATCGAGAGATACACGATCCCAGGAGACATGCCGCCACAGGAGCAGTTTGTGACAATTCAATGTTCCCCAGAAAGTGCCGGTATCCATTCCGTAATTGAAAAAGAGGACCAGTGCACACCGCCAGTAGCGTCCGATGGTAAAAGGTGCATCCCATCCGCGGGGGCGTTTCATTTGAAAAGTGGCAAAGTAGAGTGCATTCAGTTCGGCTTTGGTCAGGTAATGCCGGCCTGCGACAACTCGTTGCGGTCGTGGACGAGGAAAACGTGGTAATGACTCAATCAGGTCCTGCTCCCAAGCCCACGACATGACGGCTCGCAGGTTTTCGCGCGCTTTGTTGGCAGTTCGTCCCGGATTGGTTCCTTCTTCCTCGATCGCGTTCTCATACACCCAGCCCAAAAAGTCCCGGACTGTTTTCCGGTCAATTTCAACGAGAGGGGTGTCCGTTCGCCACTGCTTCCATTTTCTGAGGGTCGCACGATACTCATCCCGCGTGCCTTGCGACAGGTTTTTGGCCTTCAAATACGCTTCGATGGTTGTTTCTAGATTGATCGACATGATTCGGTCTCCCGAGCCGCCTACCACTGCTTCGATGCCCGCTCCTGCCAGCCGCCAGCCTCTGTTGGCATCCTGCACGACCTCCAGTCTGTTGATTGATAGTAAAAACTCCCTTCAGGTGAGAGGATCACGTATCAGGTGGTGAGATAATTCCAGAATCTTGGCTTCAGCTTGACCTCATCGGTGAAAATCACGAATGGCACTTAGATTTTCGTAAATCGTTTGAGCAGATCCAGTTTCGCCTCGTGTCGGGGTTGCAACAGCGCGTAGTACCGTTTCTCTCTTCGTTTCCTCTTCCGTGGCTCGAAGCGTCCCGGCCTGTTCCCCACACGGTGATAAGCGATCGCCATCAGTAAGTGACCGTAGAGATTTTCACGCTGACTGGCGTTGCTCTGCAGCGCGATGATTGGCTGAAACGCTTCCAGTGTCTGCTTCGCGCCTTTGAAG
>JABURQ010000135.1 GCA_014762625.1 Planctomycetaceae bacterium
ATGTGGTCTCACAATTGACTGTAAACGCAGCACAACGGGCCATTCCCAGACAGACGCGATTTCAGATTTCGCGGCGGACGGTCCCAAAAGTGGCCAAAACCATCGGGTTTCGTTCAAAGATCTCAATGATTCAAAGATGGGGTCTTTCAAAAAGCCCATCTTTGAAAACCTCGGGGTTCAGCCATCAAACAACGAAATTTTTTTCAAACGTGGCCAGAAGGTGATCGATCAGATTGGGTCGGTTCAAAGAAACGATTGACGATGATTACATCACCGAGAAGTAGTTCTCGACGGCGAAGTCAAAGGCGGACGGCGACAGAACTTTCTCAGCCCCTTTGAAGGTGCAGTAGTTTTTCACCTGCAGCATCAGGTCGCGAGGATGACAACAGCGGAACGCCCGTTCGGAGTTGTAATAATGCTCTTGAATGAGGTAATTGACCGATTCTTCGTCGTAGGTAAAACCGAGGCTTGGGGCCATAAACTTGAAGATGTTACGAAAGACGTCTTCAGACGGATTCCCCACCTCAATCTTATAAGGGATACGTCGCAGGAACGCATCGTCCACGAGATCTTTCGGTTCCAGGTTCGTCGAGAAGATAATCAATTGATCGAACGGAAGCTGAATTTTCTTACCGCTCGGTAAGTTCAGGAAGTCGTATCGTTTTTCGAGAGGCACAATCCAGCGATTCAGCAACACATCGACCGGCATGGTTTGACGTCCGAAGTCGTCGATCACCAGCGTGCCGCAGTTACTCTTCAACTGGAGCGGAGCTTCGCAGATCATCGTGATCGGATTCTGAGTGACTTCCAACTCTTCCATCCGCAGTTCCCCCCCCGCCACAACCGTGGGACGAGTGACCTGCACCCAACGTTGGTCAACCCCAGAGAGATCGAACAAGCCCCCTTCGTCCGGTTGCTCAATTTCTTCATGAACCCCCGGATCGAACAGTTTGATGATATCCCCGTCGATTCCCAACACGCGCGGAATCCAGATCGTCGAGCCGAAACAGGAAGTGATTCGCTCGGCGATACTGGTTTTTCCGTTACCAGGTTCTCCGAACAGAAACATCCCACGACCGGAGTTAATGGCCGGCCCCAGCCGATTGATCATCTCATCGGTGATCACCAAATCTTCAAATGCCTTGCGGAGATCGGCTTCGGTAGCCTCCTGTTTGGCGATTGACTGGGCCGCCATCGCGTGCAGGTAGTCTTTGATGGCAACCGGAGCCGCTCCAATGTAACTGCATTCGTCGGAGTATCGACGCGCCCGTTCGCGTCCCATGTCGGTGATGGTGTAGTCGTAGTCCCCCATCGCCGCAGCACCTTTGAACATGACCAACTGGTCCTGTTTCAGTTGCTTCAAGATCGGATCGACAATCTGGAACGGAAGTTTGATGTGCTGACACAATTCACGACCGGTGGCCGATCCCTTAGCCAACAGGAACTTCAACAGCAGGCGTTCGATTTCCTCAAATGAGAGGCGTGTTTCCGCCAGCGTCGAGGGAATCCGAGGACGAAACTCTTCTCCCGACTCGAGTTCATCACCCAGGAGGCGATTGACTCGATTGAACAATTCCGACAGATCTCCCGAAGAAAACTCACTCGCAGCGACGTCACTCTCGGAAACATCTTCATCCTCGATCTGAGGTGAATCTGACTCAGAATGACCGTTGACGGTAGCAACTTCCGTCGAACCGTTCATAGGTGAGGAGCCATTCGGCTGCGGATTGACATCACTGGAGTGTTCGGCAGTCCCAACCTGTCCGTTGAGCCCCTCACTCTCACCATTTTGCTCCCGACGTGCGCGAAGTTCTTCAAGAAATTCAGCGGGGGAGAGTTTTTTCTTACCAAACATGCCTGAATTCGACTCCGGTAATAGAATTCTGGGGGGCCTTCCAAAAGGCTAAACTGTTGACGTCGCTAAAGATTCAGTTGATTCTCAAGATTGCGGCCAAAACCTACGTCACAGACGAGAGGTCGTCAAATTTTAAGACTTCGAGATGTGGATTTTCTTCAACGAATCGATCGAAACCTGATTTAAGGACGATTCCTGCTCGCGTTCCGTCGCCACCGATTTCCGCTTGGGATTTTCCCAAGAGTCTTGCTATTATTGGACTTAACACACTTTCCGGATTGATTTTGACAATCCTTTCCCTTCACCCCTTCAACTGAACACAGGAAATGCCTCAGAGATGCGACTCATTGCACGAACGGAGATTCAAATATCACCTGTGGCGATGGGGTGCTGGCCGATCGTCGGAATCACCAGCATCAATGTCACAAAACAGCAGAGCCTTGAGACACTCCGGGCTGCTTTAGACCGAGGCATCAACTTTTTTGACACCGCCTACTGCTACGGCTACGAAGGAGAAAGTGAACGTATGATCGGACGGGTCGTCGCCGACAAGCGTGACCAAATCGTCATTGCCTCCAAAGGAGGCATCCATTGGCAGGACAGGCAACAGGTGAAAGACGGACGACCGGAGACCATTAAGCGGGAGTGTGAAGAATCGCTCCAAAGGCTCGGCACCGACTTCATTGACCTCCATTATCTGCATGCTCCCGACCCCCAGGTTCCTGTGACGGAATCCGCCGGTGCGTTTCAGGAACTTCTCGATGCCGGGAAGATTCGCAGCGTGGGAGTCTCGAATTTCACCCTCGAACAGCTTCAGGAGTTCTCAACCGTTCTCCTCCCCAATGTCTACCAACCGCATTACAACATGCTGCAACGCGAGATCGAAACGGACCGTCTTCCCTGGTGTCTTGAGAAAGACGTCTCGGTGATGGTCTACTGGCCGTTAATGAAAGGACTCCTCGCCGGAAAATTAAAACGCGATCATCAATTTGATCCCCGGGACGGCCGGCAAAAGTATCCCATGTTTCAGGGAGAGGAATGGGAGAAAAATCAGGATTTCGTCGATGAGCTTCGCGAAATCGCGGCAGAGACCGGACACTCCGTCGCACAAGTCGTCATTAACTGGACGCTCCAGCGGCCCGGCATTACAGCAGCACTTTGCGGAGCGAAACGTCCCGAACAGATCATTGATAACGCCCAAACGATGAGTTGGGAATTAACCAACGAGCAGATCACCCGCATTGACGATGCGATCCGCGACCGTGGTCCGATTGTCTCCAAAGCCGCTGTGTAAAGTCTTTCTCAAGCGGAGTGTCATTCAACAATCAAAGGCAAGACGGCACGCAATCAGTCACCGTTAATCCTTGACGTGAATTTCAAACTTCCCGGTGGAATCCAGCGCGGCCCGCGACATGCCAGCCGTATTAAACTGCATCGTGATGTTTCCCCGGCGATCGATGGCGATGATTCCTCCACGCACTTGGTGCCTGGGGTGATTGAGAATGTCGTGGACAGCTTTTTCGAGCGAATCTCCTTTGTACTGCATCCGGGCTGAGACGTCGTACGCTACCGCGTTACGGATGTAATCCTCCCCTACCCCCGTGCAGGAGACTCCACACGTTTCGTTGTCCGCAAACGTTCCCGCACAAACAATCGGCGAGTCACCAATCCGTCCATATTGCTTGTTGGTGAGTCCACCAGTGGAGGTTCCGGCGGCGAGATTTCCCTGCGTATCCAGAGCCACACAACCAACCGTTCCCATTTGTGAGGAGTCAGTCGGCTTCGAATCTTTTTGTTCGCGTTCCTGCGCCCGTTCGAGATTGTTGCGTTGACGATTTGTCGAGAAATACTCGTTCGGTACACGTTCAATTTGGGGATATCGATCCGCAAATTTCTCGGCTCCGTCAGTCGCCAGCAGGACATGTCTCGTATCCGTCATCACCAGTCGTGCCAGAGAAATCGGATGTTTAACGGTTCGGACTCCCCCCACTGCTCCCGCAGAGCGGTTGCGACCATCCATGATCGAGGCATCCAGTTCGTGTTTTCCGACAGCGTTCAAGACGGCTCCCTTCCCGGCATTAAAGTGCTCGGAATCTTCAAGGATCAGAATTACCGCTTCCACCACATCCAGGCTTGGTTTTCCCGATTTCAGTAATGCGTGCCCTTTGTCGAGTGCCTGTTTCAGAATACGTTCGCGAGCGGCAATCCCTTCCGGTGTCGAGGGAGCTTTGCCCGCGCCTCCATGAATGACGAGAGCGTATTTGATGGATGGAGGCTCTTGCGCGGAGGCGGAGATTGCGCATACTATAAGCAATGTCGTCAGCAGGATTCTCATCATCATTCTCGCAGAGATTTCGAGGATCATTCCCAATATCACGATAGCATAGCGACTCGAAGACGGTATCGCGCTGGCAATTATCGTCTGACACTTACAAAACCAACCACGATGGTGAAAGCAATAAATGCCGGAGAGGAAAAGCTTGGAGCGTTTCCCAGCTTCAAACCTGCCACATGAAGTTCTCAAAGTCCTTCAGAGGGACCGTGGTTTCGATCGTGCCTTCGTTGGGAGCGCGATCGAGACTATTCGAACTGTGAAGCAATTCGACGAAAAAGTGAACATGATCTTTTTCGCCGAGATTCATTTTCTCGCGGTCGATGGCGATTTCCAGAATTTCCCCGATGGCGGCGGAACTCTTCCTGGAGACTGTTTTCTTGCCTTCGTGGATGACTGAGACCGCCAGGTGATCCGCCGTTTCGAATCCGGTCACACTCACTTCGTAGCCGGTTGGTTCCACAAAATGAACTCGCACTTCGTCCACTTCCTTGAAATCGTGAGCCGCTTCGCCGTTGGTATCGAGGCGCAGATACAAAAACTCGGGATCGAAACCGAACCATAATTTTTGAGCGAGTCCTTCGGTCACCAGTGTCATCGTGCCACGTTGCGAACCACTGGTGTAACAACCGGCATTGATCCATTCGAAGAATGCTTCTCGGCCATCGACCTTGACGGGCAGGAATCGACTCGGTTGCGTATGCAGTAATTGCACAACGGTGCTGGTAATCGGGCGACTCAGCTCGGCAGGAGCGGTTTCTCCCAACAGTTCGTAGACATTTCGCAGGTGACGCCGGAAGAGTTGATCGAAGAGTTCATCCAAGGCGGAGGAATGGTCGTCTCCATACCACCAGAACCAGTCGCTTCCCTCAGCGATATAGATCTCTTCCCACGCTTTCTGGAGGATCTCCGGATCGATCTCCTCGTCATCCTGTCGCGAAATCAGAAATTCACGAGTTTCGTGCAAACGATCCCAACCGTCCCGATCCTCCTGATGACCGTACCAGATCGCAAAGTTATGGCTGATCCAGCTTCCCGCAAAGAGCCGATTGATTTTGTCAGTGGGTGGGTGTTCCTCGAGGAAGTCCCCCACTGTGGTTGAATTGATTTCCTGACTCTTGACGCATTCCTGATAGAGTGTCCTCAGGAATTGGACTCCTCCGTCTGCATAATATTCCCAACAGTTTTCCCCATCGAGAATGATGGGAACGAGAGCCGGACGTCCTTCCTGTCCGCAGGCCCGCCCGATGCCGGCCACTTTGCCGATCAGATCGTGGGCTGCGTGGACCGAATCTCCGCGTTGATAATGGAACCCGATCAAGTCGGACAATGCGTGATCGCGAAAGACAATCCCCATGTGATGTCCGTCCGCCTCCAGTTGCCACGGTCGGAACAACATTTCCGGATTGCGGACGTGCCCCTGTGAATCGCGTGAAACCCAACCACCCGTCGATTCAGCGAGTATCTCCTCATCGGTGGCGATCCATTTGATACCGGTTTCAGCAATCGCGGGAAGAATCGCCTGCGAGACAGAGCCTTCTGAGGGCCACATGCCGCGCGGTTTCATCCCGAATAACTCTTCATGAAATTCGACGGCCCGTTTCAGCTGGATGATGGCATCTTCGTGATACGGTTCTAGGTATTCCGACATCGGGCATCCAGGCATCGCTTCCCGTGCGGAATGTTTGTCCCACAACAACGGCAGGATGGGATGATAGAAAGGGGTAGTCGTCAATTCGACCTGTCCGCCTTGTTGCAGTTCCGCATGCAAGGGAATAATTTCGGCGAGGATATCTCGTTGTTTGTCGAGCAACCAGTTTTTCTCAGACTCGCTCCACCCTTGCCCTTTCTCCAGAAAGTCCTTGAGTTCGGAATCTCGATGAAACAGCAACGGATGAAACCAGGTGAGGTTGTTCCAAACCTGTAAATCGCGAATATCGCGTTCGGAAAATCGAGACAACGCCGTTTCCGCTGAATCAGTTCCCACACCACGTTTCCCGTACAACTGTCGATAGCGCGGGAAGGGGCGAATCATGTTGTCTGTATTCGCCATAAAGAAGTGATCGAGGAGATAGATCGCGTCCTCGCGGCTGAGCGAGTCTGCGGGTGCGCGGCTGACATCCAGATGACGATCGCTGCCCCCATGTTCGGTATAATGCAGAATCTGCATCAATAAGCTGGGAACCAGATTGATCGAACAGCGAAATTCCGGCACCTCCTTCAAGTGCAACGCCATTCCGATGTAGTCCTTGGTGCCGTGTAGGCGAACCCAGGGCATTAAAGTTTCACCAGTGACGTCGTCGGTGTAATAAGGCTGATGCTGGTGCCAGAACAAAGCCAGGCTAGCGGTCGTCATAGTCGATTCTGCTCCCGTGGTCTTCGCGGTTGTGAAGAGTCGCGATGAAAGTTTCTCAAATGGAGGAGCCCGTCGGCGCGGCGGAACTTGGACGAAATGGTGACTCAGGAAATAAACGGCTCGCGAGCCGCTCGATAAACGGACAGATATTTCTCGGCGCTTCGTTTCCAGGAAAAAGGCCGCGTCATGGCTGTCTGTACCAAGCGATACCACATTGCCCGGTCTTTGTATAGCTTGACGGCCCGTTCGACCTGTTCGCAAAGCGACTTTTCCGTGTATTCCGGCATGACGAAACCGGTCGCGGTTCCAGCTTCGATATTAGCGGGTGAAGCATCGCGCACCGAGTCGGCGAGTCCTCCCACCTGATGGACGATCGGAAGCGTCCCGTACTTCAGCGAGTACATCTGATTCAAACCACACGGTTCGAATTTACTCGGCATGAAATAGGCGTCGCTTCCCGCCTCGATCAGGTGGGCCAGTTCTTCATCGAAACCGATGGTGACCGAAACACGATCGGGATATTGATTTTGCAAGTCTCGTAATTTGTTTTCAAAAAACGGGTCTCCTTGCCCAAGAAAGATCATTTGAATGTTCTCCTTGAGAAACTCAT
The DNA here is from genome assembly GCA_014762625.1 of Planctomycetaceae bacterium. Lineage (GTDB taxonomy): Bacteria > Planctomycetota > Planctomycetia > Planctomycetales > Planctomycetaceae > JABURQ01. The sequence continues at coordinate 7,154 of JABURQ010000135.1, forward strand.
CGGCGCGAGCCGTGATCAGATCGAACCCTTTTTGATCGGTAATTCGAGACACCATCCCAAACAATAAGGCAGAGGGATCTTCTCTCAACCCCAGCCGACTTTGCAGTTCCGCTTTATTCGCGGCTTTGCCCGGCATCACGGTTTGTAAGTCGTAATTGGAAACCAGCGAAGGATCGATCGCCGGGTTCCAATCTCGTTCATCGATTCCATTCAGAATGCCGAGTAAATCTCCCGAACGATTTTTCAGAACGCCCTCCAGTCCATGCCCAAACTTTTCCGTTTGGATTTCGCGGGCGTACGTGGGGCTGACAGTGGTGATTTTATTCGCGAAAACGATTCCCGTCTTGAGGAGATTCAGTTGACCAAACGATTCCATCTGCTCCCAGTTGAAGTACTTCCAATCGAGCCCGGTTTGCAACATATCCCAGTGCCAGAATCGTCCCTGAAACGCAAGATTGTGAATCGTCATCACCGATCCCGTCTCGCGGAAGGCGGGATGCTGCCGATACTCGATATCGAGTAGTGCCGGGATCAGGCCCGTTTGCCAATCATTGACGTGAATAATATCGGGGCGAAGAATGAGCTTCCGCGCGATTTCCATCACCGCGCGATTGAAAAAACAGAAGCGGGCGCAATTGTCCTCGTAATCTCCGCCCTCCTCCTGATACAACGAATTTCGACCGTAATATTCCGGCTGATCGATCATCATCACGGTGACGTCGGATTGCGGCAATCGCGTCCAGAGTAGCTCCGCTTTCACGAGTCGCGACGACATCGGAATTTCGAGGGTTAAACCACTTTGTTCAAGTCGCGGTAAACGATCGGCTTTGGCTTCGTAGAGTTTTCGATAATACGGCACAAACAGCCAGACTTCGTGCCCCAGTTCATTCAGGGCTCGACTGAGCGAAGACACCACGTCGGCGAGTCCCCCCGTTTTGAAAAACGGGTAGGCTTCGGAAGCCGCCATCAAAATTCGCATGTGAGACAACCTGAAACTCGCAAAGTGAGGAGAGAATTGGGCATTACCCACAATTTAGCGGAACCTGTGGGATGTCGAAAGATCGAGCCTTCACGATCTGACAGGGAACTTCGGAAATGGTGATTCGGCAGCCGTTAAAAGTCTCACGGCCGACACGATCAGGTGCAAGTTGTTGTGAGCAATCGTTTTAGTAGTCCCTTGGGGAGAAACCGGGGGATTCCTCGTGAAATGTCTTATGAAATCCTGTATCGACGGGAAATACCCGGTTTTGGGGTCAGGTGGGTGGAATCCAGATCGTAAGAGGGCCGAAATTACTTTACAGATAATAAAAGATGAGTTTGAAAGGCTGCTCGCATGGTGATCAGCCTCTCGTTCTCTTCAATTCGTTGTTGGTCGTCTCATACCCCTGTGAGATATTGAGCCGCCTGTTAGTAAGATTGGGAATTAGGATTATGGCTACCGTACAATCAAAACCGCGACAGAATCCCGTCCATCCCCTTGAACATCTCCGCTCCGCCGAATACCTGACCGACGTCGGTGTGATTCAGGAATACCAGAAGGTCGTTCATCAACCCAAGAATTACGACGTTCGAGAACAAAGGCGTGAGGCTATCCGGAAGTCCTTGAAAGGTTTCTGTTACTCATTGCTGTGGGCCGGTCTGGGACTCGGATTAGCGGCGGCAATCGTGCGTTACCTATACTTAACCGGTACATTAGGGCTTTGATTGATATCATTCGGGGCGCGAGCGGCCTTGCTCAATCAATGTCGCGAGTTTCTCTTTGAGCTGTTCCGCAACTTCCGGATGCTGGTCGATGACATTCTGCTGTTCGGCAGGATCTTCGGCGAGATAAAACAACTGAAACTTCGGGACTTTTGTATTCGTCAGTTGCCGTTCGACAACCACGTTTCTGGCAGTTTTTCCGTCGTGCCGTTGTAACTTCCAATCGCCGACCCGAAAACCGTAATTGCCACGATTCCCGTTATCTTGCTGGATCAGATGATCTCGTCCCTGTGCGTCTGGTTTGCCTAGAAGTGCCTGCGAGACATCAAAGCTGTCGACGCACGCATCCGAAGGCAGATCGACTTCCACCAAACTGGCGAAGCTGGCTGCCAGATCAATCGTACAAACCATTTTGTCGGAAACCCCGACGGGAATATGCCCCGTCCAACGAGTAATGAACGGCGTTCGGGTTCCTCCTTCGTAGATACTGTACTTGCCCCCGGTGTAAGGACCGGCGGCTTTATGACTGCCGAGCTTTTGGAGGGCGAAATCTTTGTAGCCGTCATCCATGACGGGACCGTTGTCGGAGCAAAACACAACCATCGTCTCTTCCGCCAGATCGAGTCGATCGAGCGTGTTCATCAACTCGCCGACACACCAGTCAAGCTGCACGATGGAATCACCGCGATAACCAAGTTTCGTTTTTCCCTGGAACCTTTCGTGCGGCATTCGCGGTACGTGCAGGTCGTGCGATGAGAAAAACAGAAAGAACGGCTTCTCTTTGTTGGCTTCGATGAATTCGATCGATTTCTCAACCCATTTGTCGGCCAGATCTTCGTCACGGAAACGAGCGGCGTGTCCTCCCGTGTAAAATCCGATCCGGCTGATGCCATTGTGGATCGTCGAATTATGTCCGTGCGACCAATCCATTTTGAGCGTATCCCGGTGCGTGATTCCGGTCGGATGATCTTCACTCGGTTTTTTATTGCCGACCCAGAGCGGGTCGTTCGGATCGAGATTCGGCACGCGATGGTCTTGGACATAAACTTGAGGGACGCGATCGTTCGTCGTCGGCAAAAGAAAGCAAGTATCGAATCCAATCTCCAGCGGTCCCGGTTTGAGTTGACGGTTCCAATCTGGTCCAGTTTCTCCTCCCAGTCCGAGATGCCACTTGCCGACAACGGCTGTTTGATAACCGGCCTTTTTCAAGAGGGAGGCGATTGTTTCAGTCCCCGGCTTGATGATGGCGGGAGCGTTGGGGGGAGCGATGCCGGTCCCCTTTTTCCGAAAGGCGTAGTTTCCTGTGAGTAACGAATAACGTGTGGGGGTACAGGTTGACGCGGAACAATAACCACTGGTGAATCGCATTCCTTGCGAGGCGAGTTTGTCGATATTGGGCGTCGAAAGTTCGGTTGCTCCGTAGCAGGAAAGATCGCCGTAACCCATATCGTCCGCCATGATGACGATGAAATTGGGTTGATCGTGGGCTGTGGCGACTGACACGAAGAAGGACACGAAGAGGCATGTCACGAGTGAAAGCAGAACGCGAATACGAACAGACATATTGGACCTCGACATCAGAAGAGCGATGTGTAATGGAAGATTCTATTGGAATCCAGGCGACTCGCTGAATCAACCGAATAGCACGATTGCGTAAACCGCTTTCACCGACTGAAGACTCACACCTTACATGGAACTTGTGATCGACGCCTTTTAACGGCTTTCTGCATCCACCTCTAGCCGCTGCCGATCGAACAGATCGAGATAGGGTTTGTAGCGGTATCGTCGATTGCGTAGTTGGCCTGTCATTTCGAAAACGAGGCCAGCTTCTTCATACAACGCCACGACTTTTGCAGCCGTGTGATAGGAACAATTCATCTGGTTTTTAGCCATATTGATTGAGAAGATTGGATTCTCGTACAAGTAGTCCAATAACTTGGCGGAGTGAGCGGAGTTTGAAACCTCACTTATCAAGATGCGATGTTCCTCTCGCATTTTCAAAATTGCGCGTGCCGTCTCTGTTGCCGATTGACTGACTTCAAAGACACCCCGCAAGAAAAATTTCAACCAACCTTCCCAATCTCCATCATTTCGAATCGACATCAATCGATCATAATATTTGAGTCGGTGAGCTTTGAAATAATAGCTGAGATAAAGCAAGGGACGAGCGAGGATGCCTCTCTCCATCAGCAACATCGTGATCAACAGTCTTCCTACTCGACCGTTACCATCCAGAAAAGGGTGAATCGTTTCAAATTGTGCGTGAGCCAAACCACATTGAATCAATACGGGAAGAGTATCCCGCTTATGGAGAAATTCTTCAAACTGCCCCAGAGCCTGTTTCATTTCCTCAACTGGAGGAGGAACAAAATCTGCATTTTTGAGAGTACAGCCTTGTGGACCAATCCAGTTTTGAGATCTACGAAACTCCCCAGGTTCACGCTCCTCTCCTCGAACACCCCTCATCAGTTTTTCGTGAACCTCCCGAATCAGACGTAGCGAAAGCGGAAACTCCTGAAGCCGATTCAGACCATGATTCATTGCTTTGACATAATTGACGACCTCCTCCACATCCTTTGGACGCTCATCGGAAGTCGCATCGACTTCATATCCCAGTACGTCTTCCAGTGTGCTTTGAGTGCCTTCAATCTGAGAGCTCAAAACAGCCTCATGTCGTACATACATTGCCACAAAAAGGTCAGGATTCGGCAAAATAGAAGCCACACCATCCAGTCTGCCTAATGCCCGGTCGGCATCAGAAAGCTGCTTCTGGAGTGCCTGGTCGAAGATCAGACGAGGATCGGGAGGAAGTGATTTCGGAATGTATGCTCGGTAATTGGTTCTTCACGGAACTTCGTGGGTCGTTTGAGCGATTGATTCCGGGAACAGGTTC
>JABURQ010000145.1 GCA_014762625.1 Planctomycetaceae bacterium
CCCCAGAATGTTTTCCATAATCCATTTGCCTCGCTTCACCGGTGATGTACGAGTTGGATTGGAAGTGAGAGCCAGGATACTCGACTGAGTGAGGACTCCCGCTCGTGGCGTTCCCTCCAGAGAGACTTTCTGTAATTGATTCCCTTCGATGTTTTCAATGCCGTAATGCTTGGCGAGCCGTTCGTTGACGAACGTGTATTCAGCGTTCAAAAAGTCGAGAATACTGAGGTCTTCTTTGAGAATGTAATCGAAGAACGTCAGTGTCTCGTCAATCATGTCCTGACGAAGATCGTCATCGAATGTTTTGAAGCGGCGACGATCGAATGTAATTTCATCCAGATTTCGCAGATTCAACCACTGCCCGCCGAAATTCTCCACCAGAGCCTTCGACTTGGGGTGCGAAAGCATCCGTCGGACCTGCTGTTCGAGGACCTCTGGATCGGTCAATTGTCCCTGACGAGCAACCTCGAACAACTCGTCGTCCGGCATACTGCTCCACAAAAAATAGGACAATCGGGACGCCAGTTCGAAATCATCGAGAGTTCGTTTGAAGTCAGGATCGTCGGGACGCGGATCGGCTTCAATACGGAACAGAAAACTGGGAGAGACCAACGCAGCCTGGATACCCAGGCGAATTCCCTCTTCGTAGGATTCATCGAATTCGCGGACGACCTTCTCAACCAGAGACGAAAATTTCTGAACTTCCTCATTGCTCACAGGACGGCGAAAGGCTTTGGGGAGAAAGTTTTCAAAGACCTTTTGTGCGGCGTCACGCACGGATTGTTTTTCACTCGGTTCGGCAATCACGATTCGTTTGTGGTGATCGGGCGGGTCAATGGTGACTCCAGAGAGCGGACCTTCCAACTCCACCCAGTCGAGGTAGAGATTGCGATCTCGACGCTGCTGGTTTTTCGCATCGGGATCATAGAAGTCGTTCAGAAACTCTACCGACACGGGAAACTCGCCTGCAATCGCCTTGAATTCGTATTCGTAGACCTGCGGCTGGTTATGTTCCTTGATTTGCTGCTTCTTGAGCGGCTTGTTGTCGATTCGAATCGCCATTTCCGCGGGCTCATTTCCCGCTTGCGAGGCGGATGCCTGGATTCGAAGGATGTATTCGCCCTTTTTGGCAAACTTGAATTGAGTCGTCGCGGTGCCGCGCGAAGGAAACGAAACACCTCCTCGCGACGCACTCGCTGAACCTTCGGTTTCCATCTGGCGACCGTCCTGGCGAACGACGGGGATGACGTCGGTTTCAACGATGACTTGTTTGGTAATTTCTTCCGCCGCGCTCAAGTATTTTTCCATCAACAACGGAGGTAACGACAGCACGTCACCGATGTTATCGAATCCTTCACCGACATCATCTGCTGGAAAGTTACGCCCCGGATCAAGGTCGTCGATCCCGAACAGGTCACGAACGGTGTTGGTATATTCGGCCAGATTAAGACGCTGAATTGTTTCGCGACCCGGATCGTTAATCTGGTCACAGTCAATGTTGTAAAGCGTGTTGTCGAGCCAGGCGAGTATCGGTAACCGTTCATCCTCAGTCGGCTGTGTGGCGTCGCTGGGAGGCATCGCGCCGATTTCCAGAATGCTCAGAATCTTTTCCCACTTCTTTCGAGCGGCAAGAACATCGGCGGTCGATTCGTAGAGAGCAAAATTGACACCTGCCTCCGCGAACTCTCCTGCGTGGCAATCGTGACAATACTTTTCGAGGAACGGAACGATCTTTTGATGAAACGTCGGATCCTGTTTCAGATTCTCCAGGTTTAGGCGCTGAACGTTAGATTCAGGGGCCACGAAAGCAACAGGTTGGGTGGCGATGATACTGGAAGATGATTCCTCCGCCACAGCGGTTTGGTCCAGCGCAGGTAATCCTTGCGGCCTCTCTCCCGATGGCATGACCATCAAAATAATTGCAGCGAGGCCAAGCACTCCCGCCACCATCGCAGTGGGGACTTTCAGGTTTTTTGAAGTCGACTTGGCGGATGCGTTTGGACGACCTAATTCTTTTTTACGCGGGGCTTTCGCATGAGCGAGAGGAGAATCGTGAGAAAAATTGTCTTCCAAACGAGGGACAACGAAGACCTCCCGGCAATCACTATTCGGACAATGCCCCTTGCGGCCAGCAAATCGGTCGGCCACTTTGAACTTTTTGAAACAATATTGGCAGGTGACATCGATGGTCATGGTAATTGCCTCAGCGTGAGCTGAGAATCTCTCAAAGGGATGCCGGGTGGCAATCAGGCGGGGAGAAGTTTTTGGTAGGACCGCTCACCCATCCCAAAGGGATGGGTGAGCGTGACTTCTATTATAAGGGCTAAGATCGCATCTTCCAAACATTATTTAACTTCGACAACTGTTCGGGGTAACGCTCAATCTGAAATTTTTCGCTGGCAGGATCCTGAGAACCGTTAGTCCATCCCGGCGATTTCCAAAAAAATGAGGGGAATTGGCACGTCATCGACGTTAAGATGCTGTCAGCGTTCAACTTATCTCAGGCCTGTCTGTTATGTCACTGCGTCGTTTTTTCTGGGGCGTTCTCGTCCTTCTCGCTTCAATCGCGGGATGTGAGACACAAGAAAACTTTCCCCATCGTCCGATTACCCTGGTCTGTCCCTGGTCACCGGGAGGTGGAACCGACCAGGTTTCCCGAAAGATGGCGTTTTTCCTGGAAACGGAACTCGGCGTTCCCTGCACGGTCATTAATGCTACGGGCGGTCAAGGTGTCACAGGACATCGTCGAGGAATGATGGCTCGCCCCGATGGTTACACCATTGCCGTGATTACTTTTGAGTTGAATACACTCCATCATCAAAACCTCACCACGTTAACTTACGAAGACATGATCCCTTTGGTCTCCGTGAACGAGGATGCCGCCGCCATCTGGGTTCCGGTAGATTCTCCGTGGGAAACTCTTGACGACCTGGTCGCCGACATTCAATCACGTCCGGGAGAATTGACCGCTTCCGGAACGGCGACCGGAGGGGCCTGGCATTTAGCATTTGCGGGATGGTTGCAATCGGCAGGAATCGAGACGGATGCTGTCAAATGGATTCCCAAGGGAGGTGCGGACCCGTCGATTCAAGAATTGATGAGCGGGGGCATCGATCTGGTTTGCTGCTCTCTGCCGGAAGCCAAGCTCTATTACGATCGGGGCGAGTTACGTTCACTCGGAGTGATGGCCGAGGAAACAGTCCCCGGTTTCGAAGATATCCCGACGATGCGAGAACAGAACTACGACTGGGTTCTCGTCGGCTGGCGCGGATTTGCCGTCCCTCTCGGTACCCCCGAGAAAAGAGTCCGGATCCTGCGTGAAGTGATGCAGAAAATTGTAAAAGGGGAAGTGGTCGTCGACGGGGACAGCTTCCCTGAATTCATGCATCAACGGGGTTTCAATAATCGTTGGCGGGAGAGTGAGGATTTTCGAGCGTTTCTGGCCAGGAACGATGAAGCTCTGGGAGACCTACTGCATTCCAAAGCCTTCGCCTCTCTCGCCGAAGGTGCGGTTGGCCCCTACGATTTTCCCATATTGCTCGGAGGAGTGATGATCTGTCTTGTCGTCGTGCAGATGGTGGTTTCTCATCGACAGACACGCGAAACGCCGCAGGACAATGTCGCTCTGGATTCTTCCGTCGAGAAGAATCACTTCGATTCCATAATCAACGTGGGCTGCGGGATCGCGATGGTTCTGCTGTATCTTGCGTTTGCCGAAACGGTGGGCTACGTGATCCTGGTCAGCGTTTTGTTATTTCTGTTCCTGGTCCGACTCGGAACGCGGTGGGTATCTGCTGTGGCAATGACTGTGTTCATTGTCCCGTTTGTATATTCCTTATTTTCCACCGTCCTGAGAGTGCCGTTACCGCGCGGCTGGTTAGGGTGGTGAGATGGAACTTCAAGCCGCATTTCTGGCCGTCTTTTCAGTCGAAACCTTACTGACAATCTTGCTCTGCGGTCTGTTCGGACTGTTTGTCGGCTCGATCCCAGGACTGACAGCGACGATGGCAGTGGCGCTCATTGTTCCCGTCACATTTTATCTCAGCGACGTCTCAGCGATTGCTGCCATCGTGACACTGACGGCCGTCTGCATTTTTTCAGGAGACATTCCCACCACTCTACTTCGCATTCCGGGAACACCTTCCTCCGCCGCGTACGTTGACGACGCGTATGCGCTGCGACAAAAAGGACGCTACGCCAATGCCCTCTCGACATCATTGATGTTTAGCGTCACCGGGGGATTGTTCGGCACTTTGATTTTGTTTCTGTGCGCTCCGCAATTAGCGGTCCTCGCCCGGCAATTCGGTACTTACGAATACTTTTGGCTCTATGCCCTGGGATTAAGTTGCGCGGCCATGGTGTCCGGCGAGTCTCGACTCAAAGGAGCGATTGCGCTTCTGTTGGGGATCCTGTTCTCGCTGGTCGGATTGAGCGAGGTCCATTCCGAACCCCGGTTTACATTCGGCTCGGAAGAATTGATCAGCGGGATCCATTTTATTCCCGCGCTCATCGGATTGTTCGGCGTCTCGGAAGTGTTGAGAGGATTGTGGTCGGTCGGTCAATCCACGACGGCTCCTTCGATCAACGATACCCCGGTGCAGACCGATTTTTCCGTAGTTCGTTTACTTTCCGAATGGTACTCGATGCTGGTGCGGCGTCCCTGGCAGACGATTCGCTCCTGTTCACTGGGAACAGTCATCGGCATGATCCCCGGAGCGGGAGCCGATATTGCCGCCTGGATTTCCTACACCTTCTCCAAACGTTTTTCAAACACCCCTGAAGACTATGGAAGCGGTTCAGAGGAGGGCCTGGCGGATGCGTCCGCTGCGAATAATTCCTCGCTTGCGGGAGCCTGGATCCCCGCGTTGGTCCTGGGGATTCCGGGCGACTCGGTAACGGCGATTCTGATCGGCGTGTTGATGATGAAGAACATCAATCCGGGGCCCGATATTTTTACGCAACCGGAACAGGTCACTCTGATCTACAGCATCTATCTCTCTTTCATCGTGGCGAACCTGGTTCTCATACCGATTGGATATTTCGGCATTCGAACCAGCGGATTGATTCTGAAAGTCCCTCAACGAGTCCTACTGCCGGTGATATTGCTGTTCTGTATCGTCGGATCCTACGCCATCAGCAGCAGTCTGTTTGATGTCGCACTAATTCTTCTGTTTGGAATCCTGGGTTTCTTCCTGGAGCGATATCAATTTCCGTTAGGCCCTGTGGTGCTGGGATTGTTGCTAGGAGCCGATCTGGAAGCAACGTTTGTCCAGAATCTGACCAAAGATCGATCACTGGGAGCCTTCTTTTCCCGTCCCCTCGCCGCTGCTTTGGGAATCATTTGTCTTTTGATCTGGATGGCTCCGGCAATTTCTGCCGGTGTTCGCAAGGTTCGCCAGACCTCTTCCCGTAATAAGTCCGCTTGAATGATAAACTGGGTGGTTTGCGGAGCAGTTTGTCTGTTTAGACGCCTCTGACGTGTCTATTGAATGCCCGGCCTCTGACGGAAGAACCACAGGCAACCATCTGGCAGGCCGATGATGATTGTATCCGACATACAGCCTCGGAGATTCGCGCCGATTGTGAGATGGCTTGTCCTTCTCATCCGGAATCAACTATTTGCGTCTACGGACTATGGATGGACGGAAACATGGAACGCCGACTCTTTCTCAATCTATTGTTCTCATCTGCGGGGGCCTCTCTGGTTTCCGGTTACTCACGGCCTCTCTTTGCAGAGGAGCCCACAAAAATTGCTTCCGCGATCGCGAATTCCAAACTCAAAGCTCCCGTCAAGATCTGCCTGCAATGTGAGAGCAAACTCGAGAAAATGGAAGATTACGAAGTAATTTTCATCAAACGCGAGCGGATCGGACGCAAGCTGAGCGAAGCCGTCATGAAAGTCAAAGTGCGGCAAGACCCTCTCAGTGTCTATATGTTGTTCGGCAAGCCTTCAGAGGGGCGTGAAGTAATCTACGTCGAAGGACAAAACAACAACGAACTGTTGGTGCATGAAACGGGCCTGAAAGGGCTGGCAGGTACAATTTCTCTCGATCCTTCGGGATCGATGGCGATGAAAGACAACCATCACCCGATTAATAAATTCGGGATGAAAAACATGATGTCAGAATTGGCTGCGCTGTGGACCGAGGAAGCCCATCTGCCGGATACTGAAGTCAAGTTTTATCCCAACGCAAAGATCGGTGAACTGGAATGCAAGGCGATTGAAGTGGTTCACCCCGAACCAATTCCCGGTGCCGAGTTCTACATGACGCGGTTATATCTCGACGCGGAAACGAATTTGCCGGTCCGCTTGCAGCATTACAATTTTCCGCGGAAGACGGGAGGAGAACCCATCCTCTATGAAGAATACACTTATCTCGAATTCAAACCGAACCGTGGATTCAAGGACCTCGATTTTGATATTCGTAACCCCGATTACAACTTCTGATTTTCGACAGGATTGATCACTCCAGACTCATCCCAGATTAGAGTGACTATCCCGTTTTTGATGGAGGCACTTTGTCGACTGCGAGGAGGGCAAGTCGACCGAGTGGAGAGAGAAGCGGTCAGGGACGGCCGTTATCGCTTTCATTCCTCGTCGGAAAGGCCCGGTTTCAAAACCGGGCCTTTCTGCTGCGCGAGCCGTGATTCTGTGGACTATTCAGTTTCCTCCGCCGGCGGAAGGATTGTCCCCTGATCGTCAACCAAGCGCTGCCAACGCTTGATCCACATCCCACGCTGTGTCGGTGAGATCAAGGCCTTCAACCCCTCGTCGAGTTCCGTGAGACGGGCCATCTCCAGAAATGCCAGCTCGCGCACAACCGGTCGATCGTGTTTCAGGAGATCGACCAGTTTTTGAGACAATAACGGATCGCGAGCATCGATTTCGGAATACCCCCATAATAATCGATCGAGGTTTTCCGCATCTTCTCCCGGAAACGCCAAGTCCAATCGAGAGCGATATTCTTCCCGCAGCTCCGGATGACGGGGAAGCCAGAGACGCAGTTCATTGGCCGCCGCCAAACGAGCATTCTCAAATTCACTGACACGCATCGTTTGAACCAGACTTCGAACGTTATCAACCAGGCCCTGACAGATGACCGCATATTGTGCCACTCCCGGTCTCCGCTCTTCGGTGAGCGGGTCCATACTCTCGGAAGCCGGCAACTCAGGCTTGAAGTGCGTACTGAATTCATCGTTATACATTTGCTGAATTGTGGAGACGGTCCCCGTACCAGGTTTCAGCCAATCTGGAGCGACATTATAAGCCTGAGGTTCGGCAGGTTGCAGGGCGCTTGGACTGGCAATTCCCGCCTCCGAATCTCGCAAGACAATTTCCTGTCCTTCCATTAACATCACCTGACCGGATTCTCCGGCAACCCGTGCGTTTCCGCTGTAGACAAGAGCCTTCAAGCGAAAATGGTTTTGGGGAAGCGGGTGTTCGTATCCATAAACGCGAAGCGGCTCCAATTCGATTCCGATGCGAGTTCCGGCTTCATTCAGTTCAATTCGCCAATCGATACTTCCGGTCTTCAGCGAGATCGGGGTCGGCTGATTGTCGATGGCCTCCAACACCACTTGACCTTCCATTAGCTCCAGACCGAAATCGGCGGCGGGTGAATCCGCGATCAATTTCACTTTCGAGCCCCCTTTGAGCTCAACAATCGGAGCCCCCGATTCCATCTCCAAGAGCGCCGAGAAGGGAACTGGCACCACCAACTCAGTTGACTCCAGAAGACTCAGCTCGTAAGGCACAGGATACCATCCACGCTTTGTTTCATCGTACGAGAGCATCACCCCTTCGGTCGATCGATAGTGTGAAATAACCTTCTTGGGAGGCGTCTCAGGTTTGGGTTCAGGCGGAACGGGTTCGGGAGACGTTTTCGTTTCGGGGACGTTTCCTGTCGATTCCTCGACCGGAACTTCCGCCACCAGGGGGACTTCACTCGCCGATTCGGTTGTGTTTTCCTCTCCCGGTTCGGGCATATCGGGCGGTGGCTCCGGGTCAATTCCCTCATTCGAGAGGCCCGGCTTGGGGGCCATTTCGACCGGTTCCGGTTCATTTCCCTGTCGGGGAACAACGACCGGGATTTTTCCGGAGGTGACGTCTGGATCTTCCTCAATCGCGGCTACTTGCATCCCCTGATTATCACTGTCGGGATGTGAAGCAAAGAAGTTCAGTGAAGGGTCGATTCGAATCAGTAGAATCCAAAGCCCGATTAACACGATGGGAACCAGCAATGGAAGTGCCGATTGCCACCAAGGTTTTTTGGAAACGGGCGGCGTAAAAGGCGCGGACTCGGGGGATGTCACAGTAGGTGTTGATGATTGTGTCGTGGGGATATCGGACTTCGAGACCGTACCATCGTCAGCCAACGCATACATGCGTTCGCGACTCGATTCACTGATTTCGATCGGCTCGCCCAGAACGAGTGTCAGAATTTGATGACACGCCGCCACCTCGGCAAGATGCGCATCCGAACCGAGACAAACACGTTCCACATCGGCAACCTGCTGTGGCGTCAAAGCTCCATCGAGATATTCAGCCACCAGATTGGGATCGAGACCGCTTTCGTTCAAATCTTCAGCGGAAAGCCGACGACGACGCATCACTTCGCGAATCCGTTGCGCTAACGAGGTGGCGACCGGACTTTCGGCAATCTTCTGACCGATTTCCTTAGATTCCGATGGTTTCAGCTCATCTTCGAGATAAGCCAACAGCGTTCGTAAAGTCAGTCTCATATTTGCTTTAACTCCTGTTCTGAGAGAACGGGATCACCATTTCCATGAGGTATCGACAATCTGTTCCTGTTAGACTGTCTCGGGGAATCATTCCCCTACTCTCTATATGTGTGGAAACAGCACGCTCATCTTGCAAAGAAAGTCGTCCTAAAATGATTTTCTCGAAACAAACATCAGCATTGGTCGTTTCCAGTTGTCTGATCACTATTTTGAATTTGGCCTCCGTGGCTCCCTGTGCGGCGGCAGATGGCGAGACCAAGTTAGCCACTCCCCAATCCCCCAGGCGAGTTTTGCTACTGTGGCAAGGACCGGACGGTCACAAACCGACGACTCACGAATTTGAAGCAGGGATCCGGCTGATCGGAAACATGCTTCAACGCCACACGAATTATCAGGTCATGCTTTCGAAAGCTGATGAGAACTGGGAAAGGGGACCGGAATTACTTCAGCAAGCGGACACAACGGTTCTGTTCATCACCCAGGGCTCCCGCTGGATTCAGCAAACCCCCGAACGCTTGCAACTCTTTCAGGAGTACGCTCAACGGGGCGGCGGTCTGGTCGCCATCCATTGGGCCATCGGAGCCAAAGCGGATGAATACATCCCCGCTTTTCTTCCGCTACTCGGCGCGACGCACGGCGGGAGCGACCGAAAGTATGCGTTTCTGAAGACTGAATTTCGTCCCGCTCAGATAAACCATCCCATTCAGAATGGTTTGCGGCCTCTCCAAGTCGAAGACGAATTTTATTACAATCTGAAACAGGTTCAGTCCTCAACACCCGTCGTTCCCGTCATGGAATCAAAAATTGAGGGAGAGTGGTATATGACGTCGTGGGCGTGGGAACGTCCGGATGGCGGTCGATCGTTCGGCTTCAGCGGGCTCCATTATCATGGGAATTGGCGGGAGGAAGTCTATCGTCGTCTGATCGTTCAGGGTATTCTGTGGACTCTCAAAGAGGAGATTCCGCGGGATGGAGTGGATGTGAGTATCAATGAGGAATGGCTCAAGCTACCCGTCCTTGCAGAGAATTAATCGGCAGGTGTGACTGGAACAGAAAGCCCATGCAGGGAGGCCTACGGTGGCAAAAAAAAAGAAACGATCGAAGAATAAATCTGCTGGGAAGAAGGCGAAAAAGTACGATTCCACTCTACCCGTGAATCGCCTCTTGAACGGGAACTCGATCGAACTGATGCGCAGTCTTCCGGACGGATCGATCGATCTCGCATTCGCCGACCCTCCTTTCAATATCGGCTACAAATACGATGTCTACGACGACCGTAAATCCGTGGATGAGTATCTTGGATGGTCGGAAGAATGGATCAAAGAAGTTTATCGTTTGCTGAAAGAGGACGGTGCCTTCTGGTTGGCGATCGGGGACGACTTTGCCGCCGAGCTTAAAATCCTGGCGCAAAATTGTGGTTTTCATACGCGGAACTGGGTGATCTGGTATTACACATTCGGCGTTCATTGCAAATCCAAATTCACACGCTCCCATACGCATTTGCTCTACTTCGTCAAGGACCCTCGGAAATTTACATTTAATCGCGACGCCATCGCCGTCCCCTCCGCTCGACAACTGGTCTACAACGACAACCGCGCCAATCCGAAAGGGCGCGTTCCCGACGATACGTGGATCCTTCGTCCCCAGGACTGTCAGGACGGATTCAATCCCGACGAAAATTGCTGGTACTTTCCACGCGTCGCGGGAACGTTCAAGGAGCGAGCTGGATTTCACGGCTGCCAGATGCCGGAACAATTACTCGGTCGCATCATCCGCTGTTGCTCGCGGGCGGGCGAAATCGTATTCGATCCGTTTTCGGGCAGTGCGAGTACCAGTGTCGTCGCGAAGAAACTGCATCGCAATTATCTCTCCATGGAACTGTCTCAAGAATACGCTTCCAAAGGTCAGGAACGAATCGACGCCGTTCAACCGGGCGATCCGCTGAACGGTGCGGATGACCCCCGGCTCTCCGCTCCCGTCACGTTTCCCACCGATGGCCGAGGACGACAGCTCACGAGAAGCACCGGAAAATCTATCACCGATCGGGAAATCAAAGCGACCTTTGAAGACGATTTGATTTCAGCTTTTGCCGAGACCCACGCCGGGTATTCCGTCGATCGATTGGTTCTCGATCCACTATTGAACCAGGCTTTTCTGGATACCTGTTCTCGTAAGGGGCTCGAAGGAGAGCCTCTCGATCTGAATCGATATCTCTTTCGGTTGCGGAAATCTGGGAAACTGAAGTCTGCCGGAATCGAGACCGAAAAACGAACCTCCTATTCGTGGGAGAAGCTCGATCAATTCCTCGATGCCGCCGAAATCGCCTGGAAGAAAACCGTCGACGAGCATCAGGTCAGTCTCGACGACTTATTCTGCGATCCTCTGATGGCTGCCGAGTTTGATCGCGCGGCGGCTCAATACGCGCCCGGCTTTTCTTCCATTGATTATCGCTGGGCGGCGTTGACGGTCCGGAAGCAATCCAGAGTCGCACGCTCTCGCGCCGAAAAACTGGCCCGCGAACGGAATTCAACCAAACTGCAGACCGGAAAAACGACCCGACTGGCTGAAATCGACCTGGATAACTTTGAAAATCGTCCCGGTCTGTACGTAATTAAGAATGAAAACACACAACTTTATATCGGAGAGACGCTCGATCTCCGACGACGACTGAAGCGTTGTTTCGTCGGCAATAGCGGGGGACAGAAGGCTTGGAGGCAACACGGCGATTCACTGAGCATCGCGTTTCCTGAGATCACGCTGAAAGCGAAAACCAATTCTCACATCGCCAATGAACTTCTCGGATATCAAAGTTTCATGATTGCCGAGTACACACCGATTTTGAACGCTTTGAACCAAGTTGCTTCTTGATAATCTCACACAATGACTTGAAGCAGCGGGCTAGAGCGCGTGAAAGATAAGCCTAGCGCCATCCAGGAGGAATAGATAGAGTAGGCAAAACTCTATCACCTCATGAA
>JABURQ010000023.1 GCA_014762625.1 Planctomycetaceae bacterium
TCAATTTGCCTAAAAGAGTTGCGTCATTTCTAAGTGCCATTCGTGAAGGACACCTACGTTACGAAGCACAAATGCGTAACTGCATCCGGTGAAACAGACCGACGCGCGCTAGGGCAATCCGTAAATGAAACTTGTAGGACGCGAACTTACTTCAGATTCTCGAAATAAAATGTCCCCCCTAATCATATCGTGGTCACATATGTGGCCCTGAAGAAGGCGAGAGAATAGAAGCTGGGGCCTGCGATTCCAACATGAGACTCAGAGAGATTTCGCTAGGCAAATCCAGGCGTGTTTGCAGGAATCGATCAGGGAATGTTTCCGGACGTCGCGGTCGAGCAACCGCGTCTACCTGGCAGTCATAATACCAGCTTTCTGCCGTGATCCTCGCCCGAGGATCGAAATCTCGCCTCCGTGAATTGTCGTATTTCTGGAACCAGAATTAGGCGACCGTCCTCCTCTTACGTTATGCTGATATGTTGCCTCAGATCATCGTCCTGACCACTTCACGAGTCACTTCGAATGGAACACACGCACAACTCCCCCTCACCACTCAAGGCGTTCGAGGAAGATGGCTACGTCGCTCAGACACTGAAAGAACTCGAGATTGGGGAGAATACTCTGTTCATCTTTACCAGCGACAACGGTCCCGTAAATCGGACCAAAGGATATCCCCAGCGTCGGGTCCGCGGCGATACAATGATCTACGGGCACGACAGCATCAGAGCCGATAATTGCTGACCCGCTGAACTTTCTCCCCGACTCCCTTCAAAAACGGTTGAAGCCCCGCTCCGCTCGGCGAATCGATTATCGCGGGGCTGGGTCAATGAGCCTCTGTCTTTTCTCGAACCAGTGAGGAAATGCATTCCCAGACTCTGTCGACACCGGTCTGCTTCTCAGTCGTTCGTCAGACTCTTCTGATGGAGACTTTCGAACATCTCCAGCAGTTTTGCCACGATCTTCGTCGTCGCCTTTTTTTCGACGAAGTTTGTGCCCAGCCAGGTTTCGTAACCGCCTAACCGGTGTTGTTCCGGCGTGGGCAGATAACCGTAGGAGCCGTTGGCGAGTTCGATCGTGAAGGTTTGATCGAAGGGGCCACGCTCTTTCAGTTCGAGGCCGGTCTCGGCGAATGTTTCGAACGGGATGGCAGCGATCCCCAGATCGCCGATGCGCACGGTCTGCAGCGGGACCTGGATCTCGCGAGGGGCGTCTTTCAGTCTGCTAATCCGTTCCGCGTAGATGGCTTCCCGCCTGTGGCTTGGGGCCGAGTTTTCCTGCGCCTTGATTTCCGCAAAATGCTGCAGCATGTCCGGGGTGGGTTGTCTGACTTTCAGAGGGAGTCGAGCTTCCGTCGCGTCCAACGGAACCCAGTCATGGAAGCGGAGTTTCTGGTGTGCTTCATGGACGCGGCTGGCAACCTTCTCAGCCACTTCCTGCATCTTTTCATAGTGTTGATACCTGCGCGGACTCGGATTGCGGAAATTAATATTATTCACATCCCCACTGGTGCCGTTGGACAGGATGCCCACGAAAGGGGGCGTCTGGTCCCTCGCCCCCAGTTTTTTCTCGATGTACTGGGCGAAGTATCCGAAGTAGTCCGCCGAGACTTCGCCGGCACGCACTCCACCTACGTAGTGTAGCGAATAGTTTGCCAGCAGCGAAATCGGACGTCCGTCACGACTTTGCACGGAGATGAAGCTGATCTCCGGATCGATAGGGCCCGCCGGACGATCCAACACCGCGCTGCCCCGAGGAGGATTCATACGAACTCGATCAATCCCTCCGAAAGGATTCGTCAGCAGTGCCGTATCCAGCACGTGCCACCGGCGATTGAAGACTTCCGAAGGCTCGTCGATCTTTCCCCAGGCGATCCGTGCCGGTTCCAGCTGTGCCATCGCCCGTCGCACGCCGTCTGAGATGCGTTGGGCCAGGAATTTCTGATAATCGGTCAGCTCAGTTTCCCGAATCACCTTGCATGGTCCCCGAGCCGTCGTGGCGGAGTGTGTGTGGGTGGAAGCCAGCAACAAATGCGACGGAGGCAGGCCGGTCGCTTGTTGGACAAGTTCTTTCGCCCGGTCAAACACTTCTACCGGAATACCGACATTGTCACACAGTACGAGGCCCAGCTTGACCTTTCCATCATCCAGAACGAGACACCGCGCGTGGAGTTCGTCGTGAATGTTGGTGGCGGGAATCGGTTTCCATCCGCCGACAATCAATTCTCCCAGAGGCGGGGTGATATTGCTGGTGGCTGCCCCGGCTCGAAAGACGCGTTCTGCGTCCTCGCCGGATACTCGGGATGCGGTTCCGGTCAGGAACAACGCTCCGGTTATGATCAAACCAACGCTCAAAAGTCGACGCAAGATGCGATCCATTATACTCAACCTTTGCCCTGGGGAATTCGTTCGTGAGAATCAAGTTTCTCGGCTAATCGTGGTGATTCGGAGGGTGAGAGCTCACTACCCAGTGACCTGTGTCCCGTCACCATCTGTTGAAGCCCTGTGCGTCGTTGCAGCGTATCAGATTGTTCCGACGATCGAAATCCCCTTTCCCCTGCGTTCGCGTGGGGAAGCCGTCACTATCGTCGTCACACACCTCGCCCCCTCGAGATGAGCGGATTTAGGATTTTGCATTTTCGGAGGAGAGAAACACGAGCGTCAGGAGGGGGATTGCAACAACTGGTTGACCACGTGGCCGGCGGTGTCGGTAATGCGGAAGTCTCGCCCCTGAAAGCGATAGGTGAGTCGTTTGTGGTCGAGACCGAAGAGATGCAGGATGGTCGCGTGGAGATCGTGGACGTGGACGGGGTCTTGGGTCACCCCCCACCCAATCTCATCGGTTTCGCCGATGATTTGTCCCGGCTGAACGCCGCCACCGGCAAGCCACATGCTGTAGGAATAGGGATGGTGATCGCGCCCGGTGATTTTCTTGAAATTGACGCGGTTTTCCCCCAGTGGCGTCCGTCCGAATTCGCCACCCCACACCACGAGCGTGTCTTCTAGGAGGCCCCGTTGTTTGAGGTCTTTTAACAGCGCGGTCACCGGTTGGTCGGAGATGCGGGTATAGCGTTTGAGACCGCTGTCGAGGTTACTGTGGTGATCCCAGGTGGAGAGAAACAGGGTGACGAAGCGGACGCCGCGTTCGACCATGCGACGAGCGAGGAGACAGTTGCGGGCGTAGGAGCTTTCGAAGCCAGACTTGTCGCCGGAGACTTCAGAGCGATCGACTCCATACGCGTCGAGGGTGGCTTTGGTTTCGCCAGAGAGATCGAGCAGTTCGGGAGCCGCTTGCTGCATGCGGAACGCGAGTTCGTACGCTTTAATGCGGCTGACAACTTCGGGCTGAGCCACCCGCTCGAAGCGTTGTGCGTTGAGGTCGCGAATCGCTTCGAGAGAGCGTGATTGGACTTCGCGAGAGACGCCGGGAGGATTGGAAAGATTGAGGACTGGGCTTCCCTGGTTACGGAAGAGCGTCCCGGCGTGTTGGGAGGGAAGGAATCCGCTGGACCAACTGTTGGCGCCGCCGGGAAGGCCTCGACCGAGGGTGGTCATCACGACGTAGCTGGGAAGGTTTTGAGATTCGCTGCCAAGACCGTAGTTGAGCCAGGAACCGAGGGTGGGCCAGCCCTGGATGGCCGAACCGGTCAGCATCATGAGTTGACCGGGGAGATGGTTGAACTGTTCGCAGTGCATGGAGCGGATCAGGGCAATGTCGTCGACGCAGGTACTCAGGTGGGGAAGCAGATCGGACATGTCCATGCCGCATTCACCGTAGCGACGGAAGGTCCGCGGGCTGCCCATCAGTCGGGCGCTCTCCTTCTGGATGAAGGCAAACTTGATATCTTTAACGATGGACTCCGGGATCGGTTGGCCGTCGAGTTCGTTGAGTTTGGGTTTGGGGTCGACGAGATCCATCTGGCTTGGGCCCCCTTCCATGAACAGATAAATGCAGCGTTTCGCCCGAGGGGCGAAGTGGGACAGAGGGAAGCTCGATTCAGCCGCGAGGAGGTTGTCTTCGTCGAGCAGATGGGCCAGAGCCAGAGTGCCGAGACCGCCGGCGCTCGCCTGAAAGAATCGTCGGCGAGTGAGGACGTCCGGGTCAAGGGCTGCGGACGGGATGGCAGGATGGGGATCGTTTGCAGACACGTCTTTAGTCCCGTGTGATGAATTCATCGAGATTCATGACAATCCGCGCGAGAGCAATCATGGCTGCGTCCTCGGGCGAGTGGCCAGAAGAGTTGGAATCGTGTTCGTCGTTCGCCAATCGGAGGAGATCCGAATGAGCGGTGATTAAAGTGTTGCGTTCAGTGGGAGTCGGTCGCCGGGCGAGGCAATGGAGATAGAGGGCATCGATGGCCGCGTCCACGTGATCGGGGTGTTCTGCCTGCATGCGTCGTCCGAGGACCTGTGCGCACTCATAGAACATGGGGTCATTGAGAAGTGTGAGAGCCTGGAGGGGAGTGTTGGAGCGTTCGCGGCGGCTGCAGGAGACAGTGGAGTCGGGGGCGTCAAAGGTCATCAGCATCGGAAAAGGAACCGTTCGCTTGAAGACGATGTACAGGCTGCGGCGATACTTTTCGTCCCCCTCGCTGACCGGCCATTTGACACTGCGGCCAACCTCTGTGACGAAGGACGGGAGAGGCGGGCGGATGCCCTTGCGGCCGATCGTGCGGGTGAGGAGACCGGCGGCGGTGAGATGCACATCGCGGACAGTTTCGGCAGGGACGCGGTAACTGTTTTGACGCCAGAGGCGTTGGTTATGCAACTCCCGTTGACCGGGCACGGAGTTTACTGCAGATGACATCCGATAGGTAGATGACGTGACGATCGTATGGATCAGGGCCTTACGGCTCCAGCCCAGACGGCGGTATTCGGTGGCCAGCCAATCCAGGAGTTCCGGATAGATCGGTTTTGAGCCTTGGCTGCCGAAGTCGTTGGGTGTCGCGACGAGGCCCTGGCCAAAAAGATGCTGCCAGATGCGGTTGGCGGCCACGCGCGGGGGGAGCGGATTGTCTGCCTGAAACAGCCATCGGGCGAGATCGAGGCGGTCGGGGATTTCGTCTCGTGGCTGCAGTTTGGGGAGGATGGCCGGGGTGTCGGGAGTGACTTTTTCCCCTTGGCGGGTGTAGACACCTCGAATATGAACGAAGGTTTCGCGCCGATCCTTGGTCCGTTCGGAGAAGATGGGGGCATTGGTGACAGGAACGACGGGTTTTTGGCTGAGATGGGATTCGACGCGCTGTTTGATCTCAGCCCAGCCCGGCTCGTCAGTCCGGTAAGAGTCGACGACACTATTTAGCGATGAACTTTTAGCCTCACCGCGAAGGATCTTGGCGATTTCCTCGCTTTGTTTTTCGTCGAGAGGGTCACGTTCGTAGCGCTGGAGGTCCGCCAGGAGCGTGTCCCGCTCGGGTTGCCACACCTCCATCGCTTTTGCGTGTTGTTTGATTTCCCACAGTTGAGTCGCGCGGACAGTGGTTTCGTCCGCATTATTAAAAAATGAGTATAGTTCGTAGAACTCGGTTTGAGCGATGGGGTCGTTTTTATGGTCGTGGCATTCGGCGCAGCCGAGGGTAAGCCCCAGCCAGACCATGCCGGTCGTATTCACACGGTCGACGATTTCCTTGGTGCGGTAGAGTTCGAGGTCGACGCCGGCTTCAGTGTTGCGGAGTGTGTTGCGATGGAATCCCGTGGCGATTTTTTGTTCGCGGGTCGGGTTGTGGCGGAGGTCGCCGGCGAGTTGATCGATTGTGAAATCATCAAAGGGTTGATCATTATTGATCGCGTTAATGACCCATTCGCGGTAAATCCAGACGTGCGGCCGCAGGCTATCCCCCAGATAGCCGGAGCTGTCGGCATAACGCGCGAGGTCGAGCCAGTGGCGGCCCCATTGTTCACCAAAGTGAGGAGAGTCGAGTAGCTCGTCGACGAGTCGTTCGTAGGCGTCGGGGCGTCGATCGCTCACGAAGGATTCAACGGCGGCCGGTGTGGGGAGCAAACCGAGGAGATCGAGGTAAAGACGGCGGATGAGGGTGCGACGGTCGGAAACGGGAGCCGGGTCGAGGCCGGCCTCCTGGTGTCCGCGAGCGATGAAGGCGTCAATCGGGTTGTTGATGGGAAACTCAGGGGGTGGACTGAGGTCAGCAGGGACGGCGGGGCGTGTCAGCGGTTCGAGCGACCAGAGAGTAGGCGGCTCAAGAGTCAGGTCAGCGGGCCAGTCGGCTCCCTGCTCGATCCATAGGCGAAGAGTGGCAATCTCGTCGTTGGAAAGCGGGGGTTTGCCCTTCGGCATCTCGGCCGTGCCCCCCGCCGGGGTGACGAGATCGAGGAAATAGCTGGACTCAGGGTCGTGCGGCTCGATGACAACTCCGCTTGCCCCCCCTGTGACGAGTGCTGTTCGCGACTGGAGGGATAGCTCACCCCTGGGTTGGCGATCATTGTGGCAGGAGAGGCAATGATTCTGAAGGATAGGGGCCACATCGCGCTGGAAGTCGACGGGGGTAGCCGCTTGGGACACACTCGTGGCGACGAGCAGGCCGCAGCAGGTAATCAGAGAGCAGTGAGTCGCGAACATGAGATGAGCTGTGGCTGGTCTAGGGAAAGCGAGGGAGGCAGGGATGCGGTGCAGTTTATTGTCTCGAATACGACGGGCGATCGCAATGTAAAGTTTCTCGCTTGGCGGACCAATACCGTCTAACAATCTGCGGAGAGTCTACAAGAAGATCTGAAAGAAGCGGGACTCCCGTTTATCTGATTCCACGCACTGCGTCATACCGTCGGAACTCATCTGATGAAGGATGGTGAGAATCCCAAAGTTGTAGCGGCATTGCTCGGGCATTCAGACATCCGCACGACGATACCCAGGGGTTCTCACGCATCCCCTGATCTCACATTAGCAGCGGTGAAAGCGCATGGGGGACAATTCTGAAGACAGAATCGGGCGGTTGTAGAGAAAATGAAGCGATTGAAAAGGAGACGCTTAATTGAGTCTTCTATTCAAGTGCGAAAGCAAAAAACGCCCCGGTCGTGAGAACCGGGACGTCAAGCCCTGACGGGGGCTCATTCACTAACGTGGATTCAAATTATTCAGCTTCCGGCTCCGATTTTTCATTTTCCACCTCAACATTCTGCTGCTCAGAAGTTTCTTCTGCCACGGCGACTGACTCATCAGAGTGACTTTCTTCAGACTTGTAGTAGTCATTGATCATCCATTTGACCAGTAAATCGAGCTCGCGTTCGGACATCGAATCTTCAAACGCCGGCATTGCATTCTTATCGCCGTAGCCATAATGCTCCTCCGTACCCGGATTGGAGATGAAGCTTTTCAACCACTCTTCCCCTGCATATCCGGTAAGAACTGGAGCCGTTCCGGGGAAACCGAGAGCCTCCTCTTCGCCGCGGACTTTGATGTCGTGGCAATCGACGCAATTCGTCGTGAACTCACCTTGGTTGAGAGTTCCGTTAACGAATGCATCTCGCCCAATATCAATCAGACTCTCGTCATACGGAGCCAGATCCTCTCGTCCCGACTGGGCCGCCAAAAACTCTTTCAATCCCGCCAGAATTTCTTTGTTCTCCGGCATCTGTAATACGGCTTTGTTCTCATTCACCCAGCCCGCCATGCCGTATTCGTCATCCAGAAAGAGCTCTCCCAGGTTGACACCATCTTTGGTCGTATTGCGGGTTGGTGCAAACACTTCGTCGTAATTGACAAGGATGTTTTCGACCCATTGTCGCGAGCCAAACTTACCGAGATCGGCGGCTGTGGCCTCGGCTTCCTCTCCCTCCACCATGACGAGCTCGCCGGTGCCGTCGTGACCGTCATATCGGTGACAGCTGGCGCATCGTTTGGCAAAGATCTTGGGGCCTTGGGTGAGCGGATCGTTTCTGAGGAGCGAAACCGCTCCCTCCGGCGGAATTCCCGAGGGCGCTTCTGCCAATTCCCGCACGCGTTCCGCAGCTTTGTGAGCGGCCGCTACATCATTGCGGAATTTAATTGACGCATCTTTGTCGCTGTACCAGTCTTCGTAAAACGCCAAACCGGTCAATCCCATGATGCAGGCGGTCAGGATGACGGTCACAAAAACATTGATTTTGTGACCGAATCTCCAGAGGGCGATGATCGGCATCATAATGAGAAACAGCATTAACGCACTGGGGATGTAAATGGCCCCAAACGCCAGGCCAAATTTATCAATAAATTCAAACTTCAGAAAACGAAACAGAAATAGAAAATACCATTCGGGCCGAGCCGCGTCGTAGGGAGACGACGGGTCCGCGGGAGCGCTCAACTCAGCTCCTTTGTAGATCGCCAACAGCATGACAACCGCCAAGACTGCGAGACACGCGACGGCATCCTTCAGAACCTGATCGGGCCAGAACATCGCTTCGGGAGCATGCTCGGGATCTTTGGCGTGAATCCCGTGCCGTCGAAAGACGGCGATATGCAAAGCGAGAAAGGCAATCAGGAGTCCGGGAAGAATTCCGGCATGCAGGGCAAAGAATCGCGTCAACGTCTGATGCCCGTAGTCGCTCCCCCCTTGAACGACTTCTTGAACTTCCGTGCCGATGACCGGCGTGACTCCCATGATGTTCGTCGCCACCTTCGTCGCGTAGTACCCTTTCTGGTCCCACGGGAGCAGATATCCGGTCAAAGACAGCCCGAGCACAATTCCCATCAACACGATACCGAGCCAGAAGTTGATTTCTCGCGGGGCTTTGTACGCCCCGTCGATAATCACCTGCAGCAGATGAAACGCCAGTAGTACCACCATCGCCTGGGCAGCAAAGTGATGCATTCCTCGTATCAACCAACCGAGCGTCATCTGGGACTGGATGTAATATACGCTCTCCCAGGCCGTCTGCGTACTCGGGGAATAGGCCGTCCACAGAAAGATACCGGTGATGACCTGCAGAAAGAACGTGAAGACTAACGTGCTTCCCCAGACGTAACGCCAGCGCGCACCACCCGGAATGCGTTCATACAGGGCTTCGTTCATGACTTCCCGGATACCGGTCCGGTCGTCAAACCAGTCGAGTAATTTTTTCATGATTAATTCTTTGGAATCTGTTCTGCGACACCAATTTTATAACTCTGGAATTTGACCCAGACGTTGCCTTCGTCATCCACTTTCACATCCAGTTCATCCATGGGACGCGGAGGAATCTGGTTCGTGCGCTCTCCATCCAACTGGAACTTACTATCGTGGCACGGGCACTTGTATTGATTGGCACTTTCCAGATAACTGACAGTACACCCCAGATGCGGACACTCACTGTTAAAAGCGGTGATCGCTCCTGACTCTGTTTTTCGGAGATAAACGGCGCCGACGGGCTGATCGATATAGGTATTCCAGGCATCGACGACATTTTTTCGAATTTGTTGGAAAACCGGTCTTCCGTCGTCCGGAAGCGCGGACTCGCTTATCACGTTCAGGAATCCCTCACCCGGACTCCCTTCGCCACCGCTTGCTTCGGCCGCTTTTTTCTTGCGTAGAATCGGATCGAGGAAAAAAGTCAGCCCGACGACCAGGGGAGTCAAAGTCACGAATCCTCCAATGATCACCGACCAAAATTTCGTCATGAAATTACGTCGTGACACATCGTTGGATTCCGGATCAACCGGTGTTGAGTCATTCATAATGTCTGTCCAGAAACTCACGAAAGACCTATTAACGATGAGACTGAGAAGTCTCACGGTCAGCCTTTCGATACTTAAAAAACGAAAATCACAATCAGGCAGGAAATCAGGTGGGATAACTAAGTGGGCAGGTTCTGTTGGTCGTTCACCTTGTTGGTGACAACTTCGAGTACCTGTTGTTTGGCTTTTTCCAGCGGACCGGGAACCATCGCTCCCGCCGCCAGAGTATGACCGCCTCCGCCAAACTGCTCGGCAATGACGGCCACGTTGGAACCGATTCGAGCACGAAAACTGAATTTTACTTGTCCGTTTTCCTGCTCAACCGCGATAAACGCGACTTTGGTCCCTTCGATTCTCAAACATTCATTGACCAGATCTTCGGTATCGACAGGTTTCGCGCCCGTTTCGTGAAAATCTTCTCGGGCAACCCACGTCCATGAGATCAGGCCGTTCTCGGTCGTAGTGATTCTTTGCAGCACTCGCCCCGCCAAATGGTGACGAGCCAGAGAACTGCGTTCGTATAACTCTCCATATACTAGATACGGTTCAACGCCCAGGTCAACAATTTCTGCGATATCTCGGTAAGTCTGCGAGCTCACGGAAGGAAATCGAAACCAGCCGGTATCGGTCGCAATCGCACAAAACAGGTAAAAAGCAGCTTTTTTCGAGATCGGAAGCCCGCATTCCCGGGCAAACCGGAAGATCAAGGATCCGGTCGCTTCGGCTTCCGTATCCTTGAAATTATGCGCATCCAGGTCATCTGAAGAAACATGATGGTCGATCACCACCTTGACCGCTTCGGTTCGCCGAAAAACTTCCGCGACTCCCTGCAATTGAGACCAGGCCGACGTATCGAGGATGAGATGCACGTCCGCTGAGAGGACATCATCCACAGAAATTCCCTGACCGAGGACGTTGACCCATTGATCCTCATCCATGAACTCCAGAGTATTCGGGGCTTGCGAAGGATTCGCGATCAGGACGGTCTTTCCCATATCCTGAAGCAGGCAGGCCAGCGCGAGTTCGGAGCCCAGCGCGTCAGCATCGGGACGAACGTGACAGGTCAGCACGAACGTCTGGTGAGCGTCGACAATCTTTTTCAGTTCACTCCAATCTGGCATAGCGGTTCCATGTTAGCGTTGATGGTAGGACGAAACTAGACTTTCAGCGGAGCGCAGGTCAGATTGCACCTGATCTTTTAACTCATCAACCGTCGCAAATTTCCGCACCTCACGTATCTCTCCCAGTAGATCGACTTTCACCGTTTGGTCGTATAAATCCGTTTGACAACCTATCAGGTGAACTTCCACCTTCAGTCGCTCATCTCCAAAAGTAGGATTGGGACCGATATTGATTGCAGCCGAAAACGAGTTTGAATCGAGATAACCAACTCCGCCGTAAACTCCCGCGGGCGGTAATAACGTCGGAATCTCGGTCAGATTTGCGGTCGGAAATCCCAATTCTCGTCCCCGCCCGGCTCCTTTCGTCACGACGCCTGAAATTTGATAAGGGTGGCCTAACAATTCACAAGCCGCTCGTATTTGACCTTTACTCACCAGTTCTCGGATGCGGCTCGAAGAGATCATCAATCCGTCAATCTTCTCCGGTTCGACGATTTCGAGAAACATCTGCTGCCGTTGACACAATTCCGCGAGCCGGTGAATATCCCCCGACCGATTCTTTCCAAAAAAGAAATTCGGTCCCTCGACCATTCCTCGTGCCTGCAGCTCATCGCAAACGATCTGCTGAAAGAACTCTTCCGCAGACAATTCCAGTAACTCCCGATCGGTTGGATACGCAATCACGACATCCACGCCATACTCCTCCAGCAATTCCAGCTTTCGCTCGAGTGTACTCAGCGGTGGCGGTGTTTGAGCGGGTCGCAGCAATTTGATCGGATGCGGGTGGAAAGTGAACACTACGGCGGGAACTCCGTATTTCGTGGCGTGAGATTTCAAACGCTCCAACATGACCTGATGTCCGCGATGCACGCCGTCAAAGTTTCCGATGGCTACGACGCATCCGCGATAAGCATCGGCAGCACCAAATCCGTCAAGACGTCGCATACGAAACAGCAATCAATACAAGGTCAGAAATTTCAAGTTCAGGATTTAAGTCTAACGTTTCATCCACAAATCGACACTCAACACCCCTGGCGGTGATGCGATTTCAAGGTTTGTACGTCCGAAGAATTAGAACATTTGCAACTCCTTCAAATGTTGAAATGATGCTTAATGCTTTTGAAAAGCTGGTTGGCCCGAACAAATTGATGCACCACAATCATTCAATCGAGAAAAAGTTCGTGACACGATCAGATCATTAAAAAATGGTCTGGAAAGAATAACTTTTGAACTGAGGGCAGGGGGAACGGTGATTCAATGGAGAGAGTGTTAGCAGCGTGTTCATGGCGATCATTTCGTGTTTGACAGGCATCTGATTGTCAGATAATCTAATGCCTGTTTAGCGGTTTTATTATGCACCTGCTGCGTAAGGGATTCGATGTCCACTCTAAAAGCATTGCCTCGCAGAAAGATCCGTGACCAGGCGGCTGCACAAATCAAGGAGTTGATCGCTTCGGAACAGCTTAGCCCCGGCGATCGCCTACCGACAGAAACCGAACTGGCCGAGACGTTTGGGATCAGCCGGTTGAGTGTCCGCGAAGCGACCAAAGCGCTGGAATACCTGGGCATCGTCGAAGCAAAACCGGGCGTAGGATTGACCGTCGGGCAAATCGACGTGGAGCGTGTGACCAAACACTTGGGCTTTCATCCGGCTCTGCATCGCGCCGACCCACTGCAACTTATCGACACGCGAGTCATCATCGAAACCGGCGTACTGCCGCATGTCGCGCGACGGATGGCTGAGGACAGTTCGACGTACGATCGGCTGCGGTCGGTGGCAGATCGTTTTCGGTCGGCTCGCAAATTGCAGACATGGATCGACCTCGACATCGAGTTCCATCGCACGCTGCTAGAGTCGAGTGGTTTAGCGCCTCTGGTGGCTTTTGGCGATCTGTTGCACGTGTTCTTTCAGAGATTCCGCGAGAGCGTAAAAAAGGCGCAGTGGCAGGCGGGTGCGGAAAGTCACCTTCAGATTATCGACGCATTACGAGACGGTGAGATAGCGGCGGCGACTGACGAATTACGTCGGCACATCGAGGACCATAAATCACGGGTTTGAAACGGCGATGACATTCACTACGAAACTTCACTTCTGGCTGACGGCAAACTTGTTGTTCGCCACCATTGCTGCGGCAGATGACCGTGATTCCTCAGACGCGATTGAGTACCGTAATCAGATCCGCCCACTCGTCGAGCGATACTGCAATGATTGTCACTCTGGCGACACCACGGAGGCGGATATTGATCTTGGTGCCTTTGTGACTGAGGCAGACTTGCGGCGTCAGGTAGACGTCTGGCTCAAGGTTCGCACAATGCTCGACAGCCGGCAAATGCCGCCGAAAGACTCGCATCAGCCGACCGACGACGAATGGAAACGGTTGCAGATGTGGGTGCGGGCGTTTCTCGCGCGGGAGGCGGAATCCACCGCCGGTGATCCCGGGCCGGTGGTTCTACGGAGGTTGAACAACGAAGAGTACACCTACTCGGTACGCGACCTGACCGGCGTCGCTTCGCTCAATCCGACGCGTGAGTTTCCTGTGGACGGTGCGGCAGGCGAAGGTTTTATCAACACCGGTTCCGCTCAGTCGATGTCGCCTGCGTTAATGACCAAATACCTCGACGCCGCCAAAGAAGTCGCATCGTATGCAGTATTGCTCCCCGATGGAATTGAGTTCTCCGCCGGGCAATCTCGGCGTGAGTGGACGGACGAGCGTGTTGCAGCCATTCGTCGATTTTACTCACAGTTCACCGTAACTTCGGACGTACAAATTGAAGTCGGCGGTACTGGCCGCGTTCCCAACGAAGGGGGCGCCATTCCGCTGGCGAAGTATCTCACTGCGACGCTTGAGGAACGTGGGGCTTTGACCGCCGGCCGAAAGTCGGTTGAAGATGTTGCGGATGAGCATTCCCTGAATGTGAAGTACCTCAGCATGCTGTGGCAAAAATTGTCGGTAGCTCCTGTACAGCCGGGCGGCACGTCTCTACTGCTGGACCAGTTTCGCGAGCAGTGGCGTTCTGCAGCACCTGACGATGTCGAAAAGCTCGTCGATTGGATCGGTAGTCAGCAGAAGGTTCTCTTTCAGTACAACCCGATCGGGCACATCGGCAAAAATGGCAAGTCCAAAGTCTGGATGGACATTGCCACTCCGCTCACAAATAGGCGGGACTTTTCGCTTCGACTGACGGAACAAGACAGCGGTGACGTCTCAATCTTTCTTTCGGCATCCGATGCCGGCGATGGACCAGAGGGTGACTTTGTTGTCTGGCAGAATCCGCGATTGACGGTCAAGAACGGTCCGGATATCCCGCTTCGTGATCTCGGTGGACTGCAGCAGAGTCTTGAGAAGACTCAGACAGAAGCCTTGGCACGTACTGCGGATTACCTCGCGGTCATTGCGGAAATCCAAACGAGTGATAAGAACCTCACTGAGGAACGGCTCGCCGGTATGGCGGAGAGTCACAATCTTGAATCGAGTGTCCTGAAATCATGGGCGAGTTATCTGGGTATCGGGCCGAGCGAGCCGATCGTTGTGACGGGACACTTCGACAAGACCGAAACACATGGCGACTACAACTTCATTCGTTCATGGGGAACTGGGGCAACGCCGATCGTGACGGCGAACTCGTCCGACAATCAGGTGCGAATCCCCGGTATCGCGCGGGCGCACGGAATTACCGCGCATCCTTCGCCGACACACTTCGCCGCCATCGGATGGCAGAGTCCCATCGATGGACTTGTGAAGATCGAAGCACAACTCTCGGACGCACATCCCGAGTGCGGCGACGGTCAGGAGTGGTTCTTGCAGCACCGTACCAGCCGCCGAGTCGGAAATTTGTGGAAAGGTCAGTTCCGCACAGGCGGCTCTGCGAAGATGCAGCCGCAACAGGTGTCGGTCCAAAAAGGTGAATTGCTCTCGTTCATCCTCGGCCCCGGCGGCGAATACACCTGCGACCTCACCGAGATGAACCTCACCATCTCTGAGGTTCAAGGGGAAAAACGCACGTGGGATCTGGCCGGGGACGTCTCCAGCGACCTGTTGGCGAGCAACCCGCACGAAGATCGCCACGGCAACCCCAAAGTTTGGCACTTTTACACGGGCGAAATGAGCACAGTCGATCGCGATCAGGGGACGCTGGTTTCCATCCCAGCTGGCTCGCTGCTCGGTCATTGGCAGTTGGAATCTGACGCCACCAAACGAACTGAACTTGCCCGCCAGGTGCAGCAACTTGCGACCGGAAATCCTCCCCGAAATGCGAATTCCCCGGACGGTATTCTGTACGCACAATTAAGAAACTTGGCATTATCACCGCGCAGTCTGGAATCGATACTGTCCGATGTGACGGCGGACAAACGCTTTGGCAAACATCCGCTGGGGTACGAGACGGCTTCGACCAATCTGGTCGTCCAGGCTCCTTCAATCGTCGAGTTCAAGATCCCGGCAAGGCTCGCGTCTGGCCGAACACTGGTCGTCAGCGGAGTCCTCGATCCACAAGCTGGTCGCGAGGGAACCGTTCGCCTCGAAGCTGGCCTGAGTCGCGTCCAGAAATCGGCCATCGGAGCTACCTTTCCAATCGTTGTCAACGATGGCAGCCAAGCTCGGGCTCGCGTCTTGGCCGCGTTTACTGACTTTCGTAATTTGTTCCCACCGCAGCTCTGTTACGAACGCATCGTACCGGTCGACGAGGTCGTGACGCTGACACTTTTCTATCGACAGGACGAAGCGCTGCAGCGGCTGATGCTCGATGACAAGCAGACGGCTGACCTGAATCGTATGTGGGACGAGTTGTTTTATGTCGCCCAAGAGCCGCTGCGGTACGAAGTTGCCTTTGAGCAGATTCGCGAGTTTGCCACACAGGACCGACCGGACCTGGTAAAAGTCTGGGATCCACTCAAGCCTCAGGTGATTGCCCGGGCAGAATCGTTCCGCAAGCGTCTGCTCGATACCGAACCAGCTCATCTGGCAGCGGTGCTGGAGTTCGCCGGTCGAGCGTGGCGGCGCCCGCTCACGGACGACGAAGGAACGGGACTCTCGCAGTTCTACCGCAACCTCCGCAAGGCCGAGATGTCTCACGACGATGCGATCCGTCTGACATTGGCTCGCGTCTTGACCTCGCCCGCGTTTCTGTACCGCCGCGAAGTTCAGTCTGACAGCAGTCAGCCGCAGCCAGTCACCGATCTCGAACTGGCGAGCCGCCTGAGTTTCTTCCTGTGGTCGTCCGTTCCGGATGCCGAACTCCGCGGTGTCGCTGAATCCGGCGTCCTGTCGGATGGCACCACGCTGGCTGAGCAGACTCGGCGGATGTTGAAAGCCCCCCGCATGCGGCGACTGGCGATTCAGTTTGCGTGTCAGTGGCTCCATGTGCGCAATTTTGACCAAGACGACAACAAGAACGAAAAGCTGTATCCGGAATTTGCTGCGCTTCGAGGCGACATGTACGAAGAGACGGTTCGCTTCTTTGAAGACATGTTCCGAAACAATGGTTCCATCCTCGATATACTCGGTGCCGACCACACGTTTCTGAATGAGACGCTGGCGAAGCACTACGGCATAAACGACATTGATGGACCGCAGTGGCGACGCGTTGATGCGGTCCACAATTACAGACGTGGCGGCGTTCTCGGCATGGCCTCGTTTCTGGCCAGCCAGTCAGGAGCTTCTCGGACGAGTCCCATTCTGCGTGGCAATTGGGTTTACGAGACGCTGCTCGGTGAGCGTCTACCTCGTCCGCCCGCAAATGTCCCACAATTGCCTGACGATGTTCCGCAAGGGCTGACCGCCCGCCAACTGATCGAAAAACATAGTTCCGTGGCTGCATGTGCCAAATGTCATGTGAAGATCGACCCCTTTGGATTCACGCTGGAACAATACGATGCCATCGGTCGGCTACGCTCCGCGGGTGTCGATACGCGAACAAAGCTGGAAGACGGCACGGAAATCGACGGTATCGAAGGGTTACGTGAGTATTTATTAACCAAGCGGCGGAATGATGTCGTCCGCCAGTTCTGCCGCAAGCTGCTGGGCTTTGCTCTAGGGCGAGAAGTTCAGCTCTCCGATGAGCCACTACTTGACCGCATGGTCAAGAGGTTGAGTGAGAACCAATATCGCTTTCATGTTGCGGTGGAAGAAATCGTTTTGAGTGACCAGTTCCGCAAGATCCGCGGTGTATCGAGCAAATTGCAGAATCCGTAGTCGTGGAGAGAAATATGAACAAGAAAAAATTTTCCCGTCGCACCATTCTTCGCGGCCTCGGTGTGAGCATGGCCTTGCCGTGGATGGAGTCGATGGCTGCCTGGGGGCAGGAGATTTCAGCGAACAAGCCGTCGCAGAAAGCTCCCACTCGGATGGCAATCCTGTTCGCGGGCTGCGGTTTTCATCGGCACGAGTGGTGGGCCAGGGGAAATGGTTCCAAGATGGAACTTGGCAAGGTCCTTCATCCACTGAATGACTTTCGGGATCGGATGGTTTTCATCAAAGGTCTGTACAACGCCGAGGCGCTCAAAGGGAACATTCACAGTTCGCAGACCGGCAATCTTCTGTCCGGCGCGCCACTTTCGGCAGGCGGGACGATTCGGTCCGGGACAAGCGTCGATCAGATCGTTGCGCAGCGAATCGGTCAGCAGACGAAGCTGCCAAGTCTCGTGCTCGGTTGCGAAAAGGCGAACCCGTCTGTGCATAAGAATTACTCGATGCTCTACAGCTCGCATATTTCCTGGAGCAGTCCGACGACACCGACTCCTCT
The DNA here is from genome assembly GCA_014762625.1 of Planctomycetaceae bacterium. Classification (GTDB taxonomy): domain Bacteria; phylum Planctomycetota; class Planctomycetia; order Planctomycetales; family Planctomycetaceae; genus JABURQ01. The sequence goes on from JABURQ010000023.1 coordinate 17,499, forward strand.
GGAAGTGTATCCAGCCCTGGCATTTGACCAATTGTTCAAGGACAAGGCCCAAAAGGGGGACCAAAGCGTGCTCGATGCGGTTCTGGCTGATGCGCGGGACTTTCGTCGCGGAATCAGCCGACTCGATCAGCAAAAACTGGATGAGTATCTGAACTCCGTACGCGAAGTGGAGCAACGGATCGAACAGGCCGGCCAACGCGGAGAACTCCAGGGCTGGCGACCGACTCTCACTGGCCCAAACATCCCTCGGCCCAGGGACGGGTATCCGCAGGACATCGTCGAACACATGAAGCTGATGTGCGACATTCTGGTGCTCGCTTTTCAGACCGACACGACGCGTGTCTGTACGCTGAAACTCAACAACGATCACGGCACACTGCGATTCCCTCATCTTGGCGTGGACTACATGATCCATCACCTGCTCTCGCACAACGACACGGACGACTGGCTGAAAGTCAATCAGTTTTTCCTGGAGCAGATGGCGTACCTTGCCCGACGCATGGATGCGATCCAGGAAGGCGATCGTACGCTGCTGGACAATTCGATGCTCATGCTCTGTTCGAGCATGCTCAACGGCCACCACGACGCAACCCAGTTGCCGGTTGTGATGTTGGGTCGTGCCGGCGGTCAAATCAAGGGCGGCCAGAATCTGGACTACAGCGGCAAGTCCGACCGACAGATGTGCCGACTGTACCTCAGTATGATGCATAAAATGGGCGTGCAACTCGACAGGTTTGGTGATGCCGAGCAACCGATGGCGGAAGTCTAACCGTCCTCTTTGCGCGGTGCCGCTTGCCAACCTCGCACGCTTGTCATGTTTCCAAAATGAGACGAATTGTCATGAAACGACTTTTTTGTTTTCTCCTTGTCCAATTAGGAATCCTTGTTCATCTCGGTTCTCTGCATGTCGCCAAAGCGGCAGAGGATGGTGAAGCGTTTTTCGAGCGTAAGATTCGTCCGATCCTGGTCAAACATTGTTACGAGTGCCATTCCGATGTGAATTCCGAGGGTGGATTGCTGTTGGACACTCGGCTTGGCTGGCGGAAAGGGGGCGACAACGGAGCGGCAATCGTTCCTGGAAAACCCGACGACTCGCTCTTGATCAAGGCCGTTCGCTATCAGGACGAGAATCTGGCGATGCCGCCAAAAGATGCGGGAGGAAAGCTGAGCGCTGACGAGATTGCTGCCTTGGAAGAGTGGGTACGCATTGGTGCGCCGGATCCCCGCAGAACCGCAATGAAGTTGGGAGGAATGAACGCGGAGGACGCCAAATCCTGGTGGGCCTTCCAGCCACTGCCGAACGCGGACCGTGAGCGTCGTGGAAAGATCGACGCATTCATCGACCGAAAGCTGAGGAAACATTCACTCACACCGGTGGCTCGTGCGGATAAACGAACACTCATTCGTCGTGCGACGTATGACCTGACCGGCCTACCGCCGACACCGGTAGAAGTCGATGCGTTTCTCGCGGATCAATCGTCGAATGCTTTTGACAAAGTGGTTGATCGCCTGCTCGACTCTCCGCAGTATGGGGTTCGCTGGGGACGTCATTGGCTCGATGTCGTGCGTTATGCCGACACTGCGGGAGAAAACACTGATCGCCCGTTGCCGCACGCCTGGCGTTATCGAAACTGGGTCTTTGAAAGTTTCAACCAGGACAAGCCGTTCGATGAGTTCATCCGACTGCAACTCGCTGGTGATTTGATCCGTTCGGGACAGTCTCGCGAACGTCTCAACGAAGGCATCATCGCCACCGGTTATCTCGCCATCGCGCGACGCTACGGGCATGATATCGACAAACGGGCGTACCTGATGCACGAGGATGTGATCGATAACCTCGGCAAGAACTTGCTTGGCCTGACGACGGGATGCTCCCGATGTCACGATCACAAGTACGACCCGATCACTATGGAGGATTACTACGCGCTGTACGGCATCTTCGAATCGACTCGTTTTGCATTTCCCGGCTGCGAGCCCAAGGGGCAGCCGCGCGATCTTGTCCCCTTGCTCTCTCAAGCGGATATCGATGCCCAGATGCAAACATGGAACCAGCAAGTTGCCAGGTCCAAGGTGGAGAAGAAGAAACTCGAGAAATTTGCTGAACGACTGAAAGGGATTGATAACAATTCCTTGCAACAAATCATGGCCAGAACAATGGTTGGCGAAGGGGCGACCGTTCCGATCAAAGAGTTCAAAATCACGCTGCGAAAGGGAGAGGTGCTGCAACTCAGCGTTTTCCCAAACGCGAACCACGGCGCTGACAGCACTCGTATTCAATGGAAGATCCAGGAAGAAGGAGGCCAACAACGATGTTGGGACATTGAAGATGTGATCTCCAGGATCGCAGATGGGAACCCACTCGCTGTGGGCAACGGTGCGATGTGGTGCTTTTTTGAATCAACCAAGGCTCCCGCATTTCTTACCAACCGTCACGAATCGCTTCAGGACCAATCGTCACTGAAGGCGTGGAAACGGACCGGCGACGCTCTATCCATCTTCGTCAACACGTCCACACAGCCTGTCAAGGTCTGGACGATATTGCCCGCCAAAGCGTTCTTTGTGCATCCCGAGCACGATCGCCCAGTCACGGTGGGATTCGTCAGTCCGATCGACGGCGCGGTTACAATTTCAGGCGCGGTTACCGATGTCCATCCCAGTGGATTGGACGGTATCTCGTTCGAACTTGCTCATATCGCGTCTTCGCAGTACGGAGAGGCACTTGTCGAGGTGGGACGTCGTTCATCAACTCCCACGATCGATCCCGGGCCCAAGCCAGACATCCCGGTCGCCTACGCAGTTGTCGATGCCAAACCGGTCAACGCACGATTCCAACTTCGCGGTGATCCAGAACAACTCGGCGAGGAAGTACCGCGTCGTTGGCTGTCCGTCTTCGGGAGCGAGACGCTCGAGGCTCCGGAGGAAAGCGGACGCAGGGAATCGGCCGATTGGATCGCCGAGAATCCGCTAACAGCACGCGTTATTGTCAATCGCATCTGGCAGTGGCACTTCGGCCGAGGACTGGTCACGACGCCAAATAACTTTGGCTCCCGCGGTGAGACGCCAAGCCATCCCGAATTGCTTGACTGGCTGGCTGCCGAGTTTGTCGCCAATGGATATCGTGTGAAAGAGATGCATCGACTGATCATGCACACCGCCGCATATCAGCGGAGCAGCCAACAAACGCAGCAGTGGCTTGAAGTGGATCCCGGAAATCGTCTGCTCGGACGATTCAGCCGGCGCAGACTCAGCGCGGAGGAAATCCGCGACAGTCTGCTCCAGGTATCCGGACAACTCGATCCGATCCCGGCCCAGGCACATCCGTTTCCAGACGAATCCACCTGGAACTTTACCCAACACAACCCGTTCAATGCCGTTTACGAGACGAACAAACGGAGTGCCTACCTGATGGTTCAGCGTCAACGGCGACATCCCTTCCTCGCTTTGTTCGACGGCGCCGACCCCAATGCGAGTACCCCAGCACGTCAAACCAGTACCGTCCCTACACAAGCATTGTATTTCCTGAACGATCCGTTCTTTCACGCTCAGGCCGCTGCGTTGGCCGATCGCTTGTTGGAATTAGACGATGACAACGAACGAATTCAACGTGCTTATCGCATTCTGTTACAGCGGGATCCCACCGAAACAGAACGGAAGATCGGAAGAACATTCCTGCAGCAGTATCCGGCAGAAGTCGTCGAAAAATGGCGCGCGTATGCACGAGTGCTACTGGCCAGTAACGAATTCATCCACGTCGATTAGTCGTAGCGACGCCCTCTTGCCGCCGCTACGAGGTACCAACCAACATGAACAAACAAAATTCAACTCGTCGCCACTTTCTTCAGTCGTCCGTTGCAGGTTCGCTGCTTTTCCCCGGCATTGTTCAACAACTGTTGGCGGACTCGGGTGATCCACTTGCTCCGCGGGAACCGCATTTCCCTGCACGTGCGAAGAACATCATCTTTCTCTTTATGACCGGAGGCGTTTCTCATGTTGACACCTTCGATCCCAAACCGGCCCTGACCCGCGATCATGGAAAGGAAATTAAGGCCGACCATCCGGAGATCAAGGATCGTCCAGGATACGAGCGGATTTATCTCAAACGTCCTCAGTGGGAATTCTCGCCCCAAGGAGAATGCGGGACCGAGGTCAGCACGCTCTTTCCGCACGTTGGTCGCTGCATGGACGACATCGCGGTGATCCGCTCGATGCATACCTCCCATTCGAACCATTACAACGCCACCCTCGGTATACATACAGGGTCCTTTGCCTTCGCGCGTCCGAGCATCGGTTCGTGGATTAGTTATGGGCTCGGCACGATGAACCGGAACCTGCCCGGCTTTGTGGTCATCGCTCCCAAGCAGACCTACGCAGGCACCCAGGTTTATGCGAACGACTTTCTGCCCGCTCCACATCAGGGAACGCTTGTCGTTCCCGGGGCACAGCCGGTTGCGAACGTCGCACCACGAGTTCCGACCGATAGACAGGCACTCGAATTGGCTGCCCTGCACGATATCAACCAAACTCATCTCGCCTCGCGAGGGGGGAACGATCCTCTGCTCGAAGCCCGTCTGCGCTCATTCGAAACCGCGTTTGGAATGCAAATGGCGGTCCCTGAAGCTTTTGATTTCAGTCAGGAAACGGAAACAACTCTTGACAGCTACGCCCTCAAGCCAGGCCAGACCAGCGGCTTTGGTTGGCAATGTCTGGCAGCCCGTCGGCTGGTGGAACGCGGTGTGCGATTTATCGAACTGATCGACACCGGATCATCCGGTAACTGGGATGCACACGGCGATATGATGTCCCATGTGGGACTCGCGAAGAACGTTGATCAACCGATTGCTGCTCTCATTCAAGACCTGAAGCAACGCGGTTTGCTGGATGACACCCTTGTCGTCTGGACAACAGAATTCGGTCGAACACCTTTTAACAACACGGCCGACGCCAAAGGCCGCGAGCATCATTCCTGGGCGTTCAGTTCTTGGCTTGCGGGCGGAGGGGTGAAAGGGGGCATCGTCCATGGCACCACCGACGAACACGGCATGCGTGCGGTGGAACAGCCCGTCCACGTGCATGATCTACACGCCACCATCCTGCATCTGATGGGCTTCGATCACCAGCGGCTCACCTACCGCCACGCAGGCCGCGATTACCGCCTCACGGATGTGGAAGGTCGTGTGGTGAAGGAGTTGCTGTAGGGCCAGTTTCACCGGTCAAAAACGAGAGAACGCCGAAGACGCCGATTAGACATATGAACGCATATTTGTAGTTGTGGAGCCGTACGCGAAAGGAAGAAGAGAGAACACGGATGAGACTGCGAAAACGAAGCCCCGCGGATTGGAAATGAAGACTCCTCAGGAGATCCGTTTTTGAAAACGCGACAGGCTCAATCCGAAAATCGCCACGCAACAGATGACCAGACCGACGATATCAGGCAACAGATCGCTGAACCCTGCCCCACGCAAAATGACGCCGCGCAGAATTTCCAGATAATATGTGACGGGAATCGCGAAGGTCACAATATAAATCGGCGTCGGCATCTGGCTCCGAGGGAACATGAATCCGGAGAGCAAGACGGACGGCAACATGATGATGAACGCGAATTGCATCGCCGACATTTGCGTCTTCGCGAGCGTGGAAACGAGCAGCCCGATCCCCAGACCGCAAAGCAGAAATAAGAGCGACAGAGTCAGCAGTACGTCGAGCCTGCCACGAATCGGAACCTGAAAGACATACACCATGACCACCAGGACCATCATGATCTCAATAAACGCAAGAATTGCATACGGCAGGAGTTTGCCGAGCAGTAATCCTGATTGACTGATGGGGGTCACGAAAAGTTGTTCGAGGGTTCCGAGTTCTCTCTCACGAACGATGGCGAAAGAGGTCAGAAACAGAGTCACAAGCTGTAAGATGATGCCGACGAGGCCGGGTGTGAAAAAACGTTCGCTTTCGAGGTTCGGGTTGAAAAGCAGACGGGGTTGCATCTGAATCGGCAGGGCGGGATTTCCCCACTCATCGTAAGAGGGGGCTAATTGCAGGCTTTCGAGAAACCCTTTTCCACGCGCTAGCGAAAGCGTCTCCCCCAGAAGCGTGCAGGTGCTGAGCGCGGTGGTTGCTAACTGAGAGTCGCTGCCGTCGATCAAAACTTGAACGCTGGCCTGCTCCTGATGCAGCAAACACTCGGAATAATCCGGTGGAATCACGATCCCGACTTTCGCTTTCCCCGAGGTGATTGCCTCGCGGAAGGATTGCCAGTTCAGGGCACGATCCGTCAAATCAAAGATCCGGGTGTTTTCGAAGGCTGCCAGTAATTCGCGGGACTGCTGACGTCCATCGAAGTCCAGAATAACGGTCGGGATATGTTCGATCTTCGTATCGATCGCGTAGCCGAAGACGATCAATTGCAGCGTGGGGATCGCAAACATGAAAAACAGCGTGGTCGGCTGGCGACGGATGTGTGAAAATTCTTTGAGAAAGATCGCCAGAAATCCGAGCGAGCCGCGCGGTCTCGTTGTCGTTTCCTCCTCGGATACGGTTTGGGGAACGTCGGCGGGCTCATCGATCTCTGTCTGCGATGCTCGTGACGGCAACTCAGATTCATTCGACTCCGGCTCTTTTTCACCGGAAGTGTCCTGCTCCTGTTCCGCGTTGCGGGTCATGGTTACGAAGACATCTTCCAGGGAGGGAGCGATGGGACGGATTTCACAGTCCTCAGGGGAGTTCCCGAGCGACTGAAGATCCTCTTCGTCTAACTTTTCCCGCGCCAGGACATGAATCGCCTCTCCGAAAAAGCTGGCATCCAGAACGTCGTCGGAGTCGCGCAGTTTTTCAAGGACCTCGACCGGGGAAGAAGTTTTCAGTTCCCAACGTTTCGTTCCGTGCGGCGTGACGTCCTCACGGTGTTTCAATTCGTCCGGATTTCCGCTGAACAGCAGCCTGGATTGATAGAGATAGCCGATCTCGGTACAACGCTCGGCCTCATCCATGTAGTGTGTGGTGACGAGCAGCGTGATGCCCTGAGCCGCTAGCTGATAAAACAAGTCCCACAAATCGCGTCTCGCAACGGGATCAATCCCGGCCGTCGGTTCGTCGAGGAACAGTAATTCCGGTTCGTGGATGATGGCACACGCCAGAGCCAATCGCTGTTTCCAGCCCCCCGATAGCGATCCCGCTAGTTTATTCTGTTGGCTGTTGAGATTGGTGATCTCCAGCACCGCCGCCCGACGCTCTTCCAGTTTGTCGGGCGTCAGACCGTAGATACGGCCGTAAAAGTCGAGATTCTCGCGGACGCTCAGATCGGAGTACAGACTGAACGACTGAGACATATAGCCGATGTTCGGTTTGATCGCCTCGGGTGTTTGGGAGACACTTTTCCCCATCACGATCGCATCGCCGCTTGAGGGACGCAAAACCCCACACAACATTCGGATGATCGTAGACTTGCCGCTCCCATTGGGGCCCAGGAGGCCGTACACCGCCCCGCGACGAACCTGCAACGAAACATCCTGGACGGCAGTCAGATCACCGAAGCGACGAGTCAAGTGCTGGGCGTCGATGACGAGTTGGTTCATGGTTTCAGCCACACATCGGCTCCCATTCCAGGTCGCAATCGATTTTCCTCGTCTTTAATGGAGACCTTGATGCGAAACACCTGCTTGGATCTCTCTTCAGGGGTTTGCACATTCCGGGGCGTGAATTCCGCTTCGCTCGCGATAAATGAAATCTGTCCCGAAAACGATTCCTCCGGATAGCTGTCGACGGTGATCTTCACCTGCTGATCAACGGACAGGTCCAGATGATCCTCGGGGACGTAGGCGCGGACCCACAAATCGCTTGTGTCCAACACCGACAGCACCGGGGCGTTCGCATTGATCAGGTCGCCCGGTTCCAGGTCGATGGCTTGCACGATGCCGGAGAACCGTGACTCGACTTTCAATTCCGCAATCTGCTGATCGATGACGGCGACCCTCTGTTTTGCGGCTTCTAAAGCGAAATAGGCTTCGTCGATCTCTTCCTGTCTCGTTCCTGCCTTGAGTTTTTTCCATTCTTCCGTGGCGGCTTTGAGCTGTGCCTTCCCCGCGGCGATCTCCTCCGGTCGGGTTCCAGACTGGAGAAGCTTCAGTTGCTCGTCACGATAACGGACTTCATCTTTGGCAATCTCGAATTCCGTTTCCGCTTGATCAAATTCATCTCGGGTGATCGTTTCTTTCTGGAAGAGCCGTTTGGCCCGCTCGTATTCTTTCTGTTGCAGCGACAAACTATTAGTGGCCACACTCAGTTTGGCTTTCGCCGATTCGATCTCTTCTTCCCGCGGTCCGTTAATCAATTTATCCAGTTCGGCTTGAGCTTGTTCCATGCGAGCGGCTGCCGCGGCGACTTCCTCATCTCGAAATCCCTCTTTCAGTTTTCGGTGCCGTGCATCGAGTTCATCCTGATGGGCGACCGCTTCCGCTCGTCGTTGATTCAAGTCGAACGGTTCCAGCTCGACCAGTGGCGTCCCGGCGGAGATTTCCTCTCCTTCTTCCACATGTACCTTGAGAACGCGGCCCCCCACTCTCGATCCAAGTCGAACTTCGTCCGCTTCAATAATCCCGGAAACGACGAGGGGCTTCGAAGACCACTGGTCTTTCAACAGGAGACCCAACAGCACGAGAGCAACGAGCCCCAGCAGAAGAATTTTGATCGACCAACGATTCAACTGATTTACCCCATGATGAACGATTTCAGTTATTTGCCGTTAACAAACACCTTCAAACGAACCGACAGTCTGCTAAGTTTCGTGACTGTCGGGATTTTCGTGGTAATGGCATTTTCCGACGTAGGCTTCTTCGAGCCATCGCACGACCGTTTCCGGATCATCGGTGACCCCGAGTCGTCCGATGTCTACGGAATCAATGTAACCGCGATTGAAAGTGAAGTCTCTCAACCAATCCAGAAGCGGTTGCCAGTAATCACTTCCAAATAGAATCACGGGGAAGTCAGCGATCCGCCCCGTTTGAATCAACGTCAACGCTTCAAACAACTCGTCCAGCGTCCCAAAACCGCCCGGAAAAATCACAAATCCATGCGAATACTTCACAAACATCATTTTCCGTACGAAGAAATATTTGCACTCGTAGGAATGGTCGAGATAGGCATTCGGTTTTTGTTCGTGAGGCAGATGAATATTCAGGCCCACAGATAACCCGTTGCCTTCCTGGGTCCCTCTGTTCGCCGCTTCCATGATTCCGGGACCGCCGCCGGTCACGACATCGAACCCCTGAACCGCCAGATGCCGACAGACTTCTCGCGTCTGCTGATAAATTTTGTCGTCCTCGTTTTTCCGCGTGCTGCCGAAAATCGTGACGACTTTTTTCGATTTTTCCAAAGCGCGAACCAGAGTTTCCATCCCCTGGACAAGATCGCTTTGAATGCGAAGCACTCGCCAGGGATCTTCGTAAAGAAAACCAGTCTCTTGCACCGATCGATCGAGAAACTCGAACTCCGGAGTCTCTCGGGAAGATGAAGGTTCCGTCATGTATTTCTCCAACAAGACGCAGTAAGACTCGTTTTCTGGACGCCGTCAGTCGCCGGGATTTGTTAGTTTGTAGGAAATCAAAGATTGGGGATTCAAGGAGTCGATTTATTTTTTTAGCATAAAATGAGTGTCACAGAACAGAAAGAGTAAACGATGGCTGCGAATGCGTTTCTCCGATTCTCGGGTGTTGGGACTTTGTCATGTTGACGGATCATTCAGAGCGACAGCATTCCTCCACGACAGAAGCCTCCGGCCCCCAAAAGTATATGGGGGAGGTCGTTTCCATTCGAGGCACAGTACTCGATGCCCGGTTTCCCGGCGGGGTTCCTCCTCTAGAGGCGGAATTAAAATGCCAATTGAGTGATGAGCAATGGGTCTCCTGCGTCGTGCATTCGCATTTGAATATGTCGACGGTACGGGCGATTGCCGTCGGGTCGGTTCGCGGTCTCCGTCACAAGGCTCAGATTGTTTCGGACGGATTGCCGCTTTCGGTTCCGGTCGGCGAGGACCTTTTATCCCGAGTAGTGAATCTCCACGGGGAGCCCATTGATGGAGGGGAACCGCTGGATGGTGGAGAAAGATGGCCGATCCACCGAACTCCTCCCGGCCCGTCGGAACGTCGCGCTTCAGGAGAACTTTATCCGACGGGGATTAAAGTGATCGATCTGTTCTGTCCTTTCGTTTACGGAGGGCGCGCCGCGATCTTCGGAGGTGCCGGGGTCGGTAAAACAATCGTGTTGATGGAATTCATCCATAACGCCATCGAGCAACTCAGTGGCGTTACGGTCTTTGCTGGCATCGGCGAACGATCGCGAGAAGGTCTCGAACTTTGGGAGGAGATGCAAAAACGAGGAGTCCTCGACCACACCACGATGGTCTTCGGACAGATGAAAGAGCCGCCGGGGGCGAGATTCCTGATCGGAAAAGCAGCGCTCACAATCGCCGAGTATTTTCGCGACGAGATGAAGAAAGATGTGTTGTTCGTCGTCGATAATCTCTACCGACACGTTCAGGCGGGAATGGAGGTTTCGGGGTTGTTGGGGCGGATGCCTTCCCGGGTCGGTTACCAACCGACTCTCGCGGCTGATATTGCAGCCATTGAGGAACGCATCACGGCAACACGCTACGGAGGAATGGTCTCCGTGCAAGCGGTTTACGTACCGGCCGATGATTACTCCGATCCCGCGATCACACACGCTTTCTGGCATATGGACAGTTCGCTGGTCCTTTCCCGCGACATCGCGGCGGAAGGTCTTTATCCCGCGGTGGATCCCCTCAACTGTTCTTCCAAAGCCCTCGTAGCGGACATCGTCGGCGATCGTCACTATGAAGTGGCGCAGGAAGCTCGGCAGATTCTGGGACGGTATGAGGAGTTGAAAGATATTATCGCGATGTTGGGGATTGATGAACTTTCCGCCGAAGACAAAACGACCGTCCATCGCGCACGACGATTGAAGAATTTTATGACTCAACCGTTTGCCGTCACGGAAACTTTTACCGGTTTGAAAGGAGAATTGGTCTCTCGCGAAGAGACGGTGGCTGGAGTGGACGCCATCCTGAAGGGGGAATGCGACGAGATGGACGAAGATGAACTCTTCATGATCGGCGCTTTGAAACTGGAATCGGAGCAGAAGTGATGGTTCATCAAGAGATGGAAATTCTGGTCCTCACTCCTCACGAACAGGTTCTGTCCACACAGATTCGATCGCTGCGCATCCCGGTTGAGAGTGGATACGTCGGTTTGCATCCCTCCGTCGAAAGTCATGTTTCCGCTTTTGAAGCCGGTGTGATCAACTACCGGACGACCGATCGTCAGATCAATTTTCTCGGAACGGCGGGAGGATTACTGATCTGTGACGGAATGAGAGTCACTTTGCTGACTCCCATCGCGGTGGTCGGCGAAAATGAAGAAACGGTCCTGCAGCAGATCGATAAAATTCTGAGCCACCCGACTTCGGAAATGGAGACTCGTACGATGTTGAGTCGGCTGGAAGGAAAAATTGTCGAAGAATTACAAAAAGATCGATCAGAGCGAGTCGTATGAGAGAGCAATCCAAAGACCATCTGCGAGAGAAGATTCGTCGGCCCGATTTACGCGGTACGATGCGGAAAGACTTTGTTCGTTATCGGGCCAGGGAAGAAGGACATGGAACTTTTTGGCGGTCTCTCAGTATCCTCGGCGGTGTGGGATGGCCGATTGTGCTGCTGTCCGTCGGCGGTGCTGTTCTGGGGCGCTGGCTGGATCGGATCTGGGAGACCAATCTTCGGATGACACTCACACTGATGTTCGCCGGTGTGTTAATCGGCAGTTTGTCGGCATGGCACCTGATTCAAGGAACTCGGAAATGAATCCCAACTCCCTACTTTGGCTGGCCGCGGGACTGATCACGGGGCTGGCTCACGCCGGACTCATCTATCGAGAAACGCGCCCGCCTTTCGTCTTCTTGGGAGCGGCTTTGTTTCGATTGCTGTTGGTGGGGGCCGTGTTTGTGGGGGGCGCTTTGTCCGGACATTTACTGGAAACCACCCTCGGCTGGCTCGCCGCTTATCCCGTGACGGTTCTTGTGATCGCGACTCGGAAAATAACATGAACGACTTTCACATATTCGACGACCCAGTCATCTTTCAGATCGGGGCTCTCCCCGTCACGCGGACCATCCTCACCACACTCGGAGTCTCTGCGGTGTTGACCGGATTTGCGGCGATGATCTGGTTGACATTGCGAACGCGTCCGAACAGTACGTTGGCGACTGTTGGAGAAATGCTGGTCTCGGGGCTGGACGACCTGGTCTCTGATATAGTCGGACGTCGAATCGACTGGTTGGGTTCTTTTTCCGGCAGCCTGTTTCTCTTCATCACCGCATGTAATCTCTCCGGTCAGCTTCCCGGAATCTCTCCCCCGACGGCGAACTTGATCACGACCTCTGCCCTGGCGATCGTTGTTTTTCTGGCGGTCCCCATCGTCGGGATTTCATCGCGCGGTTTTTGGGGCTACCTGCGTCATTATTTTTCGCCGAATCCCATTCTATTTCCTCTGCATTTGATCTCGGAATTTTCTCGAACGCTGGCATTGGCTGTCCGTTTATTCGGAAACATTATGTCGGGCCATTTGATCGTTGCCCTGTTGGTCGCGTTAGCCGGAGTTCTGGTGCCGACTCCTCTGATGGCGCTCGATTTGTTGATCAGCCTCCTGCAGGCTTATATTTTCACATTATTGAGTACCGTTTATGTTGGAGCCGCCTTGCGAGGAGCGGAATCTTGAAAACTTTACCCGATGGGGAGTCGACAGGATAACCGGGAGTCATCATTCTGGAAAAGAGAAACACGGAGAAACCTCCCGAAGACAGACACTAATGAGTGTGGTCACAAGTTCTTGAAAATCGAGTTGTTGGGAGCACTTTATGGATGCGGAAACTTCACAGACGATTCTGGTAGCCGTCTCAATCTTTACCTGCGGATTAACGACTGCGCTCGGGGCTGTCGGGGCTGCTGCTGCGGAAAGCCGGATCGGTTCAGCCGCCATGGATGCCATGGCTCGCCAGCCGGATGAAACCGCTTCTATTACCCGCAACTTGTTCGTCAGTCTGGCGATGGTCGAATCGACGGCGATTTTCTGCCTCGTCATCGGTCTGATTCTGTTGTTCGCCAATCCTCTGATGTCGACGGGGGGTTAAGCGATTCGTGTCTCCCGCATTGACCACATTCCTGTTTGAAGTTGCGAACTTTCTGATTCTGACCGTGGTGCTCTCCTGGCTGTTGTTTCGCCCCGTTCGATCCGCCATCCAAAAGCGACGCGCTCAAATCAACGAGAAAGAGACTGCAGCCGACCGGAAACTGAAGGAGGCCGAGCAATCGCGTCAGGAAATTGAAAAACGACTGGGGGAACTTGATGAAGAGCTGCGCCGAAAAAGAAAAACGTCGCAGGAGCAGGCGGATCAGGAAGCGGAACGCATTCTCTCGGAAGCTCGAGAAGATGTGGAACGTCAACGAGAAGCCCTCAAGAGACAACTCGTGACGTTGGAAGACGCCCGCATGGACCGTATTTCCAGAATCGTGGCAGACATCAGCGGTCAAGCCGTGCGGCAATTACTCCAGCAGGCGGCGAACAGCGATCTCGATCGCGCGTTGTTGAACGAAGCGTGTCAGCGTCTCCAATCTTTGACCGGGGACTCGCTCTCTCCCGTGATTGTTGAATCATCCAGAGAGCTCTCCGCGGAAGAACGGGAATCGATTCAGTCGGCCTGCGAGAACCGAGCCGAAGAAATCGATTATCGTCAAAACGAGCAGATGGCGTTCGGATTGAAAATTTCCACCAGTCGCGGATTGATTGATATCTCCGATTCGGGAATCGCGGATTTCGCCAAACGTTCCCTGACATCGGAACTGAATTCACTCGCTCACACAAACCACAAGCCCGCACAACATGCCGAATCCCGTTGACAAGCTTGAAGAGATCCTCACGTCTGCCGGACGGGACTTGGATTTGTCTCGATCCTTTCAGCCGCGAGGAATCATCCGTCGAGTCGGAGACGGTGTGGTCTTTATTTCGGGGCTGGAACAGGTCGGCTATGAAGAGTTATTGCTTTTCGATAGCGGGGCCTACGGCATGGCTTACGATATTCGTGAAAACAGCGTCGGCAGTCTCATTCTTTCCGGGGGAGTGAATCTTACTGCGGGAGAAGGGGTAGTCGCGCTCGGTCAACTCCCAACCATTCCCGTCGGTGAAGAGACTTTGGGCAGAATCCTCGATCCGCTGGGAAATCCGCTCGACGACGGTCCGTCCCTGAACACGGAGTTACGGCTGCCTGTGTTTCGGACGGCGCCCGAAATTATTGAACGTAAGAGCGTTGATGAGCCGATTTTGACGGGCGTGACGATGATCGATGCGGCCATTCCGATCGGTCGCGGGCAGCGAGAATTGATCATCGGCGATCGAAATACCGGAAAATCGGCTCTCGCCATCGACATCGTCTCCAATCAGAAACAGGGAGATGTGGCTTGTGTGTACGTCTCCATCGGCCAGCCGATGTCGCGAGTGCTCGCGCTGCGGGAAACTCTGATTCGCGCCAAGTGCTTCGAGAACACCGCGATTATCGCGGCGGATTCGTCGATGTCTCCCGGCCTGCAATATCTCTCGGCTTATGCGGGAGCTTCGGTGGCGGAATATTTTCGAACCGCAGGGCGTCACGCGCTTGTCGTGTATGACGATCTGACCAAGCATGCGGATGCGTATCGCGAACTGGCGCTCCTGTTGGAACGTCCGCCGGGGCGAGAAGCGTTTCCGGGGGACATTTTTTCCATCCACGCAGAATTACTCGAACGAGCAACCGCGTTACGGAAGGACGCGGGTGGAGGTTCCGTCACCGCCCTCCCCATCATCGAAACGACCGAAAGCGATATCTCCGCCTACATCCCCACCAATCTAATCTCCATCACCGATGGCCAAATCTATCTCGATACAACCCGCTTCGAGAGAAATCAACGCCCCGCGATCGATATCGGCCGCAGCGTTTCGAGAATCGGATCGGCAGCACAACTGAAGTCGATTCGGGAAGCGTCTCGTAATTTGCGAATTTTAATGTCCCGGTTTGAGGAAGTGGAAAATCTCTCTCGCATTGGACTGGATGTTGACGAAAAAACGATGAAAACGCTTCGTCGTGGCCGACTCATGAGAGAACTCCTCAGACAACCAAGATTTGCTCACCGTTCTCCCGCCGAACAGATTCTGACTTTGACGGCGGTTCAGGAAGGCTGGCTCTCGGAATTAAAGATTGAAGAGGGGCGATCGGCGATTTCGGATCTTCTATCGGCGGCGCAACAGGAAGCTCCCTCGCTGATCGAAGCACTCAATCAGGGGGAGATGCCGGAAGGATGGAAAGAGAAATTCCACGATCTGGCTGAGCGCATCCTGGGTGAACGAAAAAGCGAGCCAGAACCATGAAAAACGTTCACGAGCTTGAGAAAAGATACCATTCGTTAAAAACGCTCTCCGAAGCGGTCTCCGCCATGAAATCGCTCACCGCTCACCATTTTCGACAAACTCGCAACAGCCTGCCCGCAGCGCGCGCGTATGAAGAAATGATTGAACGCATTGTGGCCTGTATCGATCTCCCGCGTCCCGAACGCGAACACACCAGCCGAGGGGTTCTCCTGATTGCCGGCGATCTGGGACTTTGCGGCGGCTACAATACCCAACTCCTGAATGAAACCATCGAATACTTCCAGCAAAACAAAGTAGCGCGATTCTACTGCGTCGGTCAGCGTCCTGTTAACGGATTATCTCGCGCCGGTATCTCCGTCTCCCGGCAATATCAAACTCCCACCAGTGTGGACGGATTGACAGAGGTGCTGCTGCAACTCGTTCAGGACGTCATGGTCGATTATCTCGACGAAAAATTTGAGAGTCTGGACGTCATTTCGGCGAAATTTGAAGGGGTCGGCCAGTTCCAACCGGTGACGACCTCTGTGTTGCCGGTGGAGATTTCTACCGAGGAAAAAGTTTTTGATCCTTCTCCCTACGTCGACAGGGATCATCTGGTGGCGGTGGCACTCCGCGAATATCTTTTCATCCAGTTGTTTCAATCGCTGTTGGATTCCCTCGCGTCGGAAAATGGAGCCCGCATGCTGGCGACCCAATCCGCGGGAGACTGGCTCTCCAACAAGCTCGGCACCAATCATCGCCAGTTGATGTCGATGAAACGAGAAGCCGCCACCCAGGAAGTTCTGGAGATCGCTGCTTCGCTCCGCGGGGCACCGTCAGATGAACTCTGAGTCACAGAAGCCGCCCCAACAACTTAACAGTCGCGTTTGATTGGCGCGGAACCGCGAAGTGCGTTGAACAGGGACAGAGTGACTTACTCACCCTGATTGGTGGCTTTATTGACCTGATCGATCTCACCTTGAGAGGGGCGGATTAACTCGAAATACTTGCGGATCGTTTGTTTGTGTCCGAGCGGGATCGGCTCGTTATCGAGTACGGATTCACTGAGTTGCCCGTACTTCTGAACCTGTTCTCGATATTGTCGGGCGGCGACTTGTTTTTCCGGATCGGACGAAAGCGTTTCCGTTTCCACATCGCCCCCTTCCGATTCCTGGCCTTTGATTTTCATTTCGTTTGGGGATTTGAGGAGAGAGGTTTTGTCTCCGGGCTGATTTCCGCTGGCCGCGAGCCCCCAATTGTTCCCACCCTTTTTGTTGCCGGAAGATTTCGATTTACATTCGGACTCACATTCGCCTTTGCATTCAGAGAGGCATTTGCATTGCTTCATTAACAAATCGGAAAGTTTTTTGCGTCGTCCCTGTTTGCGGCACTCTCCGGCCAGTTTGGCGATTCCGTCCTGGAATTTTTTGCGGTTCCCCTGACTGAGAGACTGGGAAATTTGGTTGGCGGCTTCCTTTAAGGTTCGATTCGATCCTCCACCGGAATTCTGAGCCGCTTCTTCCAATTTTTCTTTGAGTGCTTTTTCCGTTTGTCGGTCGAGCTTCGGGAGATCCACCTGTTCCAGCTTCGCCGCCGCTTCTTCCATCTTTCCTTCCGACATGGCTTGACCGGCTGCGGCGAGCGGCTCGGCCAGCTCGAACGCTTTACCCATCGCCTGCAATGCCAATTCGGTTCCGGGATCGTTCAGCTTTTGCTGATGCTTCTTGAGCATCGTTTCCATCAAGGATAAGTTGGCGAGCGCTTCTTTTGGATCGGTGGTCGGTTCTTTGAGAAGCGTAATCTGTTCCGACAAATCCTCGAGCAGTTTTTCAATTTCGGGGTCGATCTCCTGCTCGTTAAATTCTTCGAGCTCCTGAAGACTCTCCTCCACATGATTGGCTTGATTCAAGACCACCTCGTTTCCGACGGGGGCGGCGTTCACAGATTCTTGCGGCGTCAACAGCACAAAACTCAAAGCCACCGCCAACCCAGTGGTGAGAATGCCCCACGTCCACGATCGCGGCGATTTCAGCGGAGCGACTGTTTTGGGATCGATTTTAGAGAGGTGCTGGTTAGTATCAGCAAGCTGAAGTTGATAAATGGGGGTTTGTTGATCGGGTTTCGACAAAAAACGAAGAGCGCTTTCCACACGATCTTTGAGTCGATAACTGCGATCAATTTCAGTCGCCGCACCGTGAACGCTCTGAGGACGGAGACAGGCGAACAACGCGCCGATTGAGGGGGGAACGGACAAGATCCCTGCGATCAACGGCCAAGAAACCGCCGCATCAGACAAAAAGCCGACCAGAGCGGTCAGACATCCGGCCAGCCCTCCGACGAGTAAACCGATGGAGACGCATTTCCAAAGCCAAAGTCTTTGGAGTCTCGAGCGTACGGAATCGATCTGCTTTTCGATCTCAGTCATCATTGCTCCTTCACAGGGAAGACAGGCTTACTGACTTACTGAACCAGACAATCATTGTGTACGAATGATCCAGAAAATACCAGACTATTTTTCGGTCGACGAAGATTCTGTGGATGAGACCGCTTTTTCATCGAGGGATTCCTCGGGAACTTTGACCGTAAACCGTTTAATGAACACGGAAAGCAGCGAATCCGGGTCGCTGGTGAGGCATTTCAATTCAATCTTGGCCGGGTTTTGCCCCGCCAGAGCCGTGCCTACTAATTGAAATTTCTCCGAGTCGCTCTCCGCGTAGAGGCAGTGCAATATCCCGTCACGACGAATGACTCGGAAGCGACCGCTGTCAGCGGTTAGCTGAGTTTCGTAATTGCGGGCGATGAGCTCTCCCGCCAGGTCGAAAAATTGAACGCTCGATTTCAAGATTCGCTGACCTGAAGAATTCACCATCGAGGCGAATTCGACGAACTTTGCCGGATCGTTTCCATAATTGACGCGGAGAAAGATTCCTGCTCCCCATCCTTTAGGGGGGCCAATCTGAAGCTCGTCGAAATCGATGGTGGTCTGGAAATCACCTGACAGCGATTTCGAGAACGCGATCATCGGGTAGCTTTTATTTTCGGGAAGCTGTTGACCGGGAATGTTCAATAACAATTCCAACCCTCGCTCTTCGGCGACCACGGTTCCGGGTGATCCCCCCCACTCGATTCCCAAACGACTCAATCCCTCCAGATTCTCCACTTCGGAAAAATCGAGCAGCGATTTCCAATCAGCCGCGACATTGGGATAGGGACCGTTCTCGGGATACGCGAGTTGCTGTTGGTCGACGGTGGGTAAAGTTTTCGGCCAATCTCCCCGATAGATCAGTTTTCGGACGCGGCATTGCGTCTGATCGCTATACCGAAACAGTCCGAACTGTCTTCGGTTCGGAGGAAGTTCGACTTGATATCGCGCGACTTCCCGTTCGTTGACCGAGACGGTCAATCGATCTTCGACTAACTGCAGACGGATCGAGTTCCAAGCGTTGGGTTTGAGGGGCACCGACGATTCGGCATCCTTGAGATCGAACGTGTTATCAGGACTCAGGCCGCTTTTTTCGAACTGTGCATGAGTCAGTTTGTGCCCTCGTATGCCCTCGGGCGCGATCAGAAACGCGACGTTTCCGACCGTGGGATGCACTTCAAACTCTCCCGGAACATAGAAGGTTTCAAACTCGATCGTCCCATCCTCTAACATCGGCCTCTGATAATACAAACACGATTGACGATATTTTGCGGAACGGTCGCTGCGAAGATTTCCCCGGATTTCATCGCCGACCTTTTGCCAGGGAGCGTTTTGAGCGTCTTCGTTGACCCGAAACCAATCGTTGTAGTAATCGGCTCGAAACGCCGCCCAGTCCCAGATATCTATCAACGAAATTTGATCGGGAATTTTCGGTTCTCCCACGATACGGAGATTTCGAACCCAGCTATCTCTCCCTGGATCTTGAGCCTGGATCACGATCCAGGGATCGGGATGAGGTAAGAGCGTCTGCTCGTGAAGCGTTTCTCCATCGACGATTGTGGTCACGCGATTGCCGTCTACCTGGACCCGAAATTCGGTCAGCCAGGGTCGATTTTTCAGAATGTCGAGTTTCGCGGCGACGTCTTGTGTTCCGTGCATCATCTTATTAATTCGTGTGTGTTTGTAGTCGTAAAGCGGTTCGGCGGAATGCATGCCGTAGGCGACAGAGACTTCTCTCCAGCCGTGCAAGGATCGTTCGAAAACGATCTCAAATTTGCCGGTCAGCGGTGATTGGAAATAGAGCTGGCTCCAGGTTTGAGAGGGGATGTGTTGAATAACTCCGCGATCGTAACGCCATCGCGAAGGAATATGGCCTTCGGCGGCGGTTTGAGATTTGAGGTAGGGCACCTGCTTCCACTGAGTGAGTGGATCGGTCGGAGATTCTGGGTACTGCCCCAACTTTGTCTGGATCTTTCCGGCGAGTGAATCCAGGTCTTCCCGATAGGAATTGTTGCTCCCATCCGTCCGCTGAGCGTGACGCATGTGAAACGCAACGTCGAAAGCGGCGAACCGATATTGGGGGCGAGTGGCGGCGTAGAGGACGGGAACGAAATGAGCGGCGCGATCCGGTCGAGGCCGATTTTTGGGGATTCCCTGTTTTTGTTCGATGAGAATTTTCTTGAGCCCTTGTAAGACTTCTTCCTCGTCGTCGGCCTGGATGGCGATCAGAAGCAACAGTGCCGCCTTGTTGCGGTCGGAGCTTCCCCCCCATGTTTGGAGCGGCTCAACTTTCTGTTTCAGACCCTCCAGTTTTCCGAGTTTATCGGCGACTCGGACTAATTCGATCGCCGGGCAGAGAACTCCGTCCAAGAGATCGGGATAACCATGAAACGAATCGTCTGGATCGATAGGGCCTCGTTCGAAGTGCAGGCGAATGTCGCGATGTTGGTCGTTCCGGAGGACCCATCGAGATAACAGTTGATAGGCTTGCTCATCAGGTAACGAGCGGGCCTGATTCACAACGGCATCCGCATTTTTCAGAAAGAGAATGTTCTGAAAAGATCGCGAGACAATCCATTGCCCTTTCGGGTCGAGTTCAGAGTTCGTCGCCAACAGATTCTGTTTGACATCCTCCGTCAATTTTTCAGGCCAGGGACCGCTGAGAGTCGCCTTCCGGATTTGCATACCCTCCTGCTTGAAGCGAAACAGGCCGAATCGCGGCATCACCTCTGCATCGAGTGGGAATTCGTAGATCTCGGTGTCGTTGAGGATCAGAGACGCCATTTTTCCGTGGCGGGTCATAACGACCTGATTCCAATCCCCCGGATTCAGGGGGAGTTTTTCGGGGCCGCGACGATTCTTGGCGACCGTAATTTGATTCGCCGAAGAGACCTCAGCCACTTGCTGTTCGATCGACTCGTCCACAATCCAGTGTTCGGTGACACCATCTTCGTTCAATAGAAACGCCGTCCGTCCGAGTGTGGGATGACCGACTTTGGAGCCGGGGGAATAGAAAAATTCATACTGAAAGGTTTCTCCGTCGAGCAGCGGGCGACTATAGAAATTCCAACTTTGCGCATCGGGATCGGCCGCAGGCAAAGCGCGGGCCTGGAGGATTCCGTCACGCACGCTCCAGTCATACCCTTCAGGCTCGTTGCGTTGAGAGTAGGCATCGCTGCTGTTCGGTTCCGGCGAGTACCCCATCAATCGATATCGGCGTTGCGACTCGTTGAAAAATCGAGTGTTCCAGCCTTCCATCCGATTTCCGGCGAACAACGTGACTTCCCGGGGGATCTCGGGCGATCCCTGGAAGCGAATATTTTTCGTCGTTGTGGCCACATAACCGTGGGCAAATAAAGCGAACCAGGGAGAGGTACCGGTGGCCTGTTCGGCGTAGACTTCGTGACCGTTGAGAAAATGTTCGACCTTCCCGTCCGAATGCCTCCGGATCAGCACGCGATTATAGTCGTTATTTCGACGAAGCGCTTGAGGCAGCGTCACGGAGTCGTGGTCGGAGAACGACTTGACGTACATCCGCGATCTGTTGATCGTCGATTCGACTTGCGTCCCGGCGTAACCGGCGTGGGCTTCCTGGTATCCTCCCGAATAACAATCCACCGAGACTTCAAAATCTCCCGTGAGCGGATATTTGAAATACAGGAAGTCGGTTTCCGTGCCGCCGATGTAACTGATCTGCCCCTCATTCACGACCCATCCGGGCGTCATTCGATCAGCAAGATTCGGGCGATCCGGAACCGCGATCCAATTAGTCAGTTCGGGAAGCTCGGAAAATTTGGCGGAGGACTTCAGTCGGCTCGCCTCGTGTCGGAACCACTCCACATCGACATTCGGTTTCCAACGAGCTTGACCGGAATCGCGAAAGGCCTGTTTCATCAAACCTTTTCTGTTTCGGTACAACCCTCCGATTTGATTCGAAGGAGACCGCAAACAGGCGCGATAGACCACGTAGTCATCGAGCGGATTCGGATACTGAGCGTTGTTCTCCCGGCGATTTCGATCGATCACACTTTTTGCGAGAGGTTCGATGACCTTGGTCGCCTCGCTTTCATCAACAAGTTCGACGAGTACCAGGGCATGAAGAAATTCTGCTCCCGGTAACTTCTGGTCGTACGCGGCTTGCGACAACTCTCTTAATTCTTCCAGGTGATTTGATTCTCGGGCGCTGTGGACCAGTTCGGTTAAGTTGGAGAGCATGTCCGTTTGCGGGAAACGTGCTGCGGCGATTTCAGGATTCAGGTATCGCTCCGGAATGTTCAACGGAGAAACGATCTCGCTCAGCGTGCGAACGGTCCGTCGATTCTCGTTCGGAAGGGTCCATTCTTTCCAGTTTTGAAATTGCTGTTCCGGCGTTTGTTGTCTCATTGCCCGACAGACAATCGTTAACGCCATCTTCAGGGAAGGACGCGACATATTTTTGTAAGAAAAATCGACCGTCTGTCCCATGTAATCGAAAGCAAGCTCCGGGACACCGATCTTCGCCGCTTCGTTGGCGAGCGATGCCATATCCTGCCATTGAAATCTGAGACCGTAGTCTCCGCTGTAGCGCGAATAGTATTCCTGCCGGAGACTCATATACTCCGCAAAAAAATCTTCAATCGGTTTCAAGTCCCCCTGCTCGGCGAGTTGGCGATTGACGTTGCTGAAGAGTTTTCCCAGAAATACAGAATTCGCCGAACTACCAGAATTCTGCCCGGCCGATCG
The DNA here is from genome assembly GCA_014762625.1 of Planctomycetaceae bacterium. Taxonomy (GTDB): domain Bacteria; phylum Planctomycetota; class Planctomycetia; order Planctomycetales; family Planctomycetaceae; genus JABURQ01. Next base: position 40,080 of record JABURQ010000023.1, read on the forward strand.
AGCGGAAGTTTCAACGGCGGATCGCAATATTGGAAAGGAAGCCTGCTCCAGTTCCGGCACCTTCGACGCGGGAATCGCGGCGTGGCAAGCCAGTTGAATCATCTCAAGCTGAGGAGCCTTTTCGATGAGCGTGGATAATTCTTGCAGGTGCTTCTGAACGTTTTCATACCGTTTTTCCTGGAGCGAGAGCTGTACGAGGAGGACATTGCCCGCGATGCGGCTGCTGGGGAGTGTGGATCGTTGTGCGATACGGCTCCTGAGATCTTCCTGATTGTCGGATTGATGGGCCCAATTTGCCAACACCGCCCCCAAAGACTCAATCCGTTCCTGGAGCAGTTGAGAGGAGTCGGCGTAAATCATAATTTCTTCTCGACGATGTTCGGGGAAGACGATCGGAACGAGCAATTCGTAGACTTGAGCGGGAGGATAACTGGAACTGTTCCAAAGATTGAGAACGCGGGTTAACGATCTCGCGACTTCGGTTTCAAATGCACTGTTTTGTAACGTGCTGCCGGACTGCGTTAAGCTTCCCGAGACCGGCGCAAATCCGGACATGCTCGAGGAGGACTGGGCAGCGTCGGGATCCGATACGGGAAGCCCGCCGATAATCGACTCACGGATGGCCTTCCGGGATAACTCCGGCATATTGTTTTCCGCGGCGACGCGGGCGATTTCGATCGTCACTCGGAACTGTGAAATTGTGAGTGGAGGAATGCCTCGTTGCGGTGATGGCGGCGCGACCGGTTGTTGTTCGACGGCGGCTTCCGGTTGAAACAAAACCGGTTGCAACTTGTGGGTTCCTGTTTCGATTTTGCCGACCGGTATTAGATCGAAGGACTCATTGAGAAACGAGCTAGAATCTTGAGTGTCTTCTTCTCGAGCGCCGGGACGCTGCGTGACAATCTCCAGAAGTTCACTCCATTTTTTTTCGGCCTCTCGGGCCTCTCCCTGTTCGAGAGCGAGTCGCCCCCACTCGTAGAGAATAGCGATGGTATAACGATCGTCAAATTGTCGTCGTGCGCTTTTCAGAGCTTCCTCCGCAATCTCCGTGGCCTCGGACTTTCGGTGATCGTCTTTGAGACACTCTCTGGCGAGCAACCACAGGGGAATGCGATTCAAAGCGGATCGGCGCTGACGGGAAGTGGGACGACGCCCCTCCTCGATCGTTTCCAGAGGATGAGCGACGACAATCTTTTGGATTTCTTGCAAAATGCTATCCAACTTCGAGTCCTCCTGCTCCGACTCGTATACGCCGGCCACAACTCGCACGGATAGTTCTTCGGGAAAGTCCGTTCGTAAGGCCTGCAATCGATCCTGGATGCTGTTCGAAATTAACTCCGATTGCGAGACATCCAAGAGAACGTCGATCAGACCAGATTCGAGGTTGCTGGATTGTATCGTCTGAACGGTCGGGACCTTCAGCATGATGTCGAATAACGGCGTCGACGGATCGTGTTTTTCTGGAGTGGCAAGGAGTTGGGTGACGGCTTCCTGGGCGTTGGAATCGTCAATTTTGGACAGTGCCTGTTCCAGCATTTGGCGAGCCTGCTGCTCGAAATTCCGGCTGCCGCCGTAATATTGAGTGGCCAGCTCCAGTTCCCCGTCAGCGTCACTGATGACTTTCTGGGAGAGTTTCAGGGCATCGATGGGGAGTTCCATTTCGAGGAGCTTGTTGGCTCCCCAGAGCCGATTCCTCGTATTCTGGTACGCCGTATAGCGTTCGTCTGAATAGTTGGAATTGTTCGTTTCGAGCCCTTCGAGAAGCAGTTTCCGCGCCTGTTCGACTTCTCCTTTTTTCAGATAGACGTCGATTAATTTGAGGGTGGGGGAATATTGGATGCCGCTGCTGTTGGAATAATTTTCCGAGGCCTTTTTGAGAAGCGCTAAGGCCAGGTCGCGCGTTTCGTCGAATTTTTCCATCTCCTGCCCGATGATCCAGCCGGCCGTTGCGGGAAGGTTTTCCATCAGTTCTTCGTCATCAAACAATCGTTCGATTCGCTGTTTGGCTTCCGCTTGACGTCCCGCTTCAAGATCGATCATCGCCAGCAGAGCCTCGCCCCCCTTCCATTCGGGGGACTTCTCGACCACCTCCTCAATCGACTTCCTGAGCGTTTCCATCTTCGGCGTGTTTTTAATTCCATTCACGATCCGGTCGAGCATTGTGTTCGCTTGACCGCTGGAACTGTAGGACGAGATTTGATCGACGCCGTACCAGGGCTGAGACTTGACGAGGGTTGGGGTGGGAATCACCGCCTGACGCCCCAGTTCAAAGATGCGATCGTCTTTCCAGACTTCGGGACGATAAAGGTTTCTCAACAGATCATCGCGATAGGACGGAAACGCATCGAAGCATCGCTTCGCCAGTTCGATCGACAAGTCCGAAATCGGCTCTTCGGAATTCTGGGACTGCTGATTGAGCATGTCGCCGACCATATCGACGATGTAATAGGGCTGTCCGAACGATCGGAGGTTGATCGACTGCAGGACTTCGGCAAGATCGTCGGTTTTCTTCGCGCGGGTGAACGTATTGCGGTATTGATAAAAATCCTGAATCAACAAAGCGGGTTCGTTTTTCATCACCACCAGATACTGATCGCAGGCGGCTTCCAGCTTGCCGGTCGATTCGAGGTGTTTACCGAGACGCACGCGAAACTCATAGGCGTTCGGGCGGTTCTCAATCGCCGTTTTGAGAAGTTCTCCGACCTTCTCCTGTTCGTTTTCGAGTTGGTAGAATTCCAGCAATTGATTGTACAACTGAGGCGAGCGGGGCGATTTTTCCAATTGTTCTTCGAGCCGCGTCATCAGGGCATCGAGTTCCCCCGTCTGCGTCAAGACGCGGAGGGCTTGCGATCGATACGCCGAGTTGGCTTGGCTGGAACTGGTATAACCTCGGCGCGAGAGAAGTGAGGCGGGTTGTGTTTGACGGAGCAGGCGATGCGCAATCTGCTTCGCCAGTTCCATCTTTCCTTGTCCCTGGTAGAGCGTCATCAAACCGACCAGCGAAGACGGCGTCCCGCTGCTGCGACGTTCGGCGCGAGAGATAATTGATTCCGCCATGTCGTGCATACCAAGTCTTTTCATGCGCTGCGCGAGCGCGAGTTGGGTCTCGGAATCGAGACGCAAGCCAAACAGTCGCTCGGCCGCTTTTCGCGCGCGGGGAATGTCTCCCAATCGTTCCGCGAGTTGGAGAACGGCCGTTTCCCGAGCCTGTAACAACTTTTGATCGCGAGGAGCGATCCCTTCGAGCATGTCGAGCGCTTCGTCATAATTTCTCAGCATCTCATTCAACCCGGCCAGATAGAGACGAATCGTCGGATCGGACGGGAACCGTTCGGCGGCGGCGTTCATCAGCAAGAGGGCGTCTTCCTGCTGTTCTTGCCACCAGAAATAATTCGCCAGCAGGATTTGTTCGAAGGGGCGATTCGCATCATCGGCGTCGTCGACACGTTGTTGCAGGTAAGCTTCCAGGTCTGAGGAAGACTCATTTTTTTTGAAGACCTGATACACCTGTCCGACCAGATATTGTCCTGACGTATCGACGAGAGGAGGCGGCCCGATCATCGACATCCGAACGCCTTGAGCGTTGTCGGAACCGTAATAGAAGGCGATATGGTTGGTACGAACGCCGCTGGTCGCATAGTTTTGTCTCGAACGACGTGACAAACTCGCCGCAATCCGCTGCTGTTTGATTTGCTCGACGGAGAGATCGAGAGCGGGCGTCAGAATTTTCAGAATCTTATCGTGCTCCTGATCGGGGCCGTAATTTCCCGTCCAGCGAAGCAACACGTTCGAAATCCGTCCCAGTGGGTTTAACGCGGCGGTGTTGCGATTGCCGCGGGTCCCCTTTTCAATTCGAGCTTCCGCCAGTTCCTGATGTGCAGCGGGAATCCACTTCTGGTAAAGAGTGTCCAGCTTCTCGAAGTTTTCCTGATCGAGACACAGGTTCATGGCCCCCGACAACTCGGAGAGCGAATCCGCTGCCGCCAATTTGTCTTCGAAGAGTTGCTCTGCCGTCTCATTCCGATCCGCCAGTTTCAATTCCTCAAGAATCAACGACAGAAAATAGGTGCTGCTCCCGATGGAGGTTCCGACCGGAGTCCAACTCCCGTTGATCTGGACGTACATTCTGCCATTCGAGGCGTAAATGACTTGTGACCCGGCGTATTGTTGTTCCGTCGGGTTCTGCTTGTCCTGTTGGACGAGATCCTGATAGCAATCGAGCATCAACTCCAGATCCTCCTCAGCCAACGGCGGCCTCGTCGCTTGCTGTCCGGAGCGGTTTTGAGCGGGAGTCGTTGAATTATGATCTCTGGCCCTCAATGAATTGAGGAAGAAGATTTTTTCCTTTCGCCCCCCTTCCCGAGCAAGTCTTTTAGCAACCTCGAAAATCGAATCATAATTTCCCCGTAATCGTTCAACGATCAGCCAATCGTAGACCAGATCCCGAGGTGCCTCTGCAACGGAAGCTTGCTCTCCCATTTGCTCGAATCGCTCTTCCAAAGGAGATTCTTCAGCTTCGCTCCGTTCCAGAAGTTCCTGTTGATCGAATTTCATCAACCAGCCATACGCGGCCATCCGGGCTTGGCCGTAGGAATCGGGAGTCCAGACGGTTTGGGACTGTCGGCTGCTATAGGAAGTATAATTGTTGTTGTTCAATCCGATTGCCTGCTGGATGGTCGATGCCATGTCCAGCATTTCCAGAGGATTTTGTTGCTGGGGAAGGGATGTTTGAAGTCCCTGGAGATTGTTGGATTTTGCGCGGGCTCGATCGCGTTTGAGTTTTTCCTGCGCGGCGACGCCGAGTTCGTCGAACGGAACTTTCAGACCTAACAATCTCTCCAGTCGAAGTTTGGCCTCCGTCGACTTATTCAGTAACGACCACGCAACGGCTTCTCGGTACAGTAACTCCCAGTTATCACGTTGCTCCGCGAGCAGAGGATCGGTAATCGCGATGACGCTCTCGAAGCTTTGCTGTCGAAACAGCGAATCGATACTTCGCAGTTGCCGGACGGGATCTTCCTCGCGCTGGGTGAGTTTGAGATAAATTTCTCCGGCGGCCTCGTGGTCTCCGCATTTTTGTAATAACGTCGCGAGTCGATATTCAGTCTCATGGCTCGGCGCCACGTCAACCAGTTGTTGCTGGTAGTCGATGGCCGCTCTGATATCGGATCCCTCCTCGCAAAGTTTCGAGATCTGTTGCAAGAGGTTCGTGTCCCGCGTCTGCTCCTGCAGCAGGCTTTCGAGTTCCGCACGAGCGGTTCCGTAATCACCAGCCGCGTGATGGGCCTGGGCAAGACAAATTGTCATCGCGTGTCGGAGATCGTCCTGACGTCGGTCGCGTTCGAGTCGATCGATGAGTTGATCGAATTGGTTGAGTTGGAGATGCAGGTCGGTGAGTTTGACGATGATCGTAATCTGATCGTCGAGATTGTCCGCTTGTTCGAAGGCGCGCCAATAAACCTCGATCGCCTCATCGGTTCGGAACTGGTCGGCCAACGCCGATCCGAGAGCCGTGATTAAAGCCGGTTCGTTGGGGTTGATGCGGACGGCTTTGCGAAGCGCATCGAGCCCTTGTTCGATCTCTCCCAATCGAAAGCAGAGCTGTGCGTAAAACTCATAATGATCCGTATTGCCGGGCGCGGAGACAATCAGATCGCGTCCTGCTTGAAGCGCCACCTCGGAACGTCCCAACTGAGCTTCCAAACGAGCCACATTCATCAAATGGTCCCCGCTGGAGCGTCGATCGACCTCGGCGAGCGCGCGATTCATATCGGCCGCGCGGGCGAAGTCGCCCGAAATTTCAGAAACGCGAGCGGCGGTTGTCAGAACGGGAATGGAATTCGGAGAAAGCGTACGGGCTCGGTCCAACGCTTCCAGCGCATTCGCCCATTGTCGGGACGCCTCGTAATAACGAGCCAGAACGTGCCACTCTTCGGCAGTGACGTTTTCCCGACGATTCAATTCCGTTTCGAGTTGTTCGATTTCTGCATTGAGACGTCGGCTGGTTTGAAAGATGTCGATCCGCTGAGCGAGCACTTCCTCGTTTTCCAAATCGTTGGCCGCCAGCTTTTCCGCAGCCCGCACAAACGATAGGGCTGCGTCATATTTTTCCGCTCGGTTATGATAAGAGGCACTTTTCAACTGCAACGAGAAATCTTTCGGATCGAGCTCCGTCGCTGCTGAAATCTGTTCGATCGCATTCTCGAGATAACCGAAGCTGTTATAGACCTCCGCGAGACGAGCGACGTTGGTCGCGTTTCGCCGGGGGCCTTCCGCGATTGACTTCCAGATCTCGAGAGCGTCTTCCGGCCGTTTCAAAATGTGATAGTACTCCCCCAGATACTCACGATAGCGCGGATCCTCGGGAGCCAGCTCGATCGCCTGCTGATATAACGCAATGGCCTCTTCGGTAAAATCTGCTTGACGAAACAGGTCGGCCACCTGCGCGTGAGTCGTGGCGTCGTCGGGGCGGGAAGTGAGCATTTTCTTCCAGATCCGAGAGGCTTCCTGTCGTCGTTCTTCCGGCTGACGCTCTTTGTTTTTGAGAACCACGCGCCCCCAGTCCCGCAGAAAATCGAGATTTCCAGGAGCGGCTTCCAACAGTCGCTCATACTGTTTTTCGGCTTCGCCGTACTGCTGATTCCCGACCAGTTGGGTGATGTAGGTTTTGCGAAGTTGGATTCTGGAAGGGGCAAGTTTGATCGCCTTTTCGATCCATTCGCCGGCCTCGGGGAGCCGCGCCGAATCGGCGAGAAATCGCGATAACCTCGCCATCGCATCCACGTCTTCCGGATGTTCCTGCAACCAGTTCTCATAGTAGGTGACCAGGCCGTCCTGATCTCCTGCTTTCAGAAAGACATCTTCGATTCTGCGGCGAACATCGCGGTGCAACCATCCGTCGGGATTCAATTGATCCAGGAGTAATTCGAAGTCGGACAATCCTTTCTCTCGTTGCGAGAGACGTATTTTCAATTCAGCGGCTTCGATCTGATACATCGTTCGGCGATAGTCATCTTTCACCAGCGTTGCCAGTTTTTCGTAACGCGGCAACGCCTGATCGTATTCTCCTTCCTCAACGAGTGTGGTGGCGATCTGTTCCTGAACGCGAGGATCGTCGGGAAATAAGGCCTCCAGACGCTGCCAGACTTTCAGGGCCTCTGTTTCTCGTTGAGCGCGCTGATGAATGCGACCCAGTTGCTGAAAGATGGGCAATAAATCGGCGCGGGCCGGTTTCCGGTCGATGGCGGTCTCGAAGGCGACGATGGCCCGGTCCGATTCTCCAATCGCCAGCAGCGACTGCCCGAGATAATAGGAGGCGAGTGCGTTGTCGGGGAGATACTTTTCCGCGTTCTGGAGCGCGGCGATCGCTTCCGCATCGTTTCCTCGATGCGACTCAAACAAACCCAACAACATCCAGCCCGTTCCATCTTCCGGCGACTCTTTCACGCGCCGACGCAGGGAATCCATAAATTGATCGAGTGTCCCGAACTCGATGTGATGTCCGTAAATCCGGTCGAGTGCGGTCCCTGGTCGGGGATTGCGTTCCAGGATGCTCAGGAACTTTTCGGCGATTTGAACTTGTCGCTGCTCAGCTTCCGAAAGTTCGTTGAGGTCCGTTGTTTGAGCCGTGGCGAATGTGACAGAGATCAAACAGAACGATGCCATCACTAACAGCGGATGTCCGAGGCGAAAATTGCGATGATGCATGAATCTCTCCATCGATGGCGACAAGAAGCGCATGCTTTCCGAAAGACGCTCGGAAAACTGTACAGGTACAATCTATACGGATGAAAACCACATTTCACCTTATTTTTCCGGAATGGGTTCTTTCGAGAGTTCCACAAACGCTGAGGCTCTTCATCTGCAAGGGAAATCTCGAAGGAAAGAATTTCTGAAAAGGTGCCGAGAAACATCGAGAAAACTTTGGCTGGTCGATTCGGATTCTGTTACGTTGATTGCAGACATGAACATTTGGATGTTTTCTTCGGAGCTGATGACGCATGAATGACAACCAGGAACTCGAACAGCAGCTTCAAAACTTCCGTGATGATTTCTCCAAGCTTCGAGAAGAGATCGGGAAAGTGATCGTCGGTCAGACTGAAATCGTCGACGATACCATCCTTGCCCTGATTGCGGGGGGACATGTGCTCCTGGAGGGGGTGCCGGGGTTAGGCAAAACGTTGACCGTCCGCACGCTGGCAGATGCCCTTCATCTACCGTTTCGACGGATCCAATTCACGCCGGACTTGATGCCTGCGGATTTGATCGGAACGAACATCGTCGTCGAACGTCCGGACGGTCATAAAGAATTTCAATTTCAGAAGGGGCCGATCTTTGCCAACATTCTGTTGGCGGATGAAATCAATCGGGCGACCCCCAAAACGCAGTCCGCGTTGCTGGAAGCGATGCAGGAGCATTCGGTCACAGTGGCGGGAGAAACCCATCGACTTCAGAAGCCGTTCCTGGTGATGGCGACTCAGAACCCGTTGGAGATGGAGGGAACCTATCCCCTCCCGGAAGCGCAACTCGACCGGTTTTTCTGCAAATTGATCGTGGATTTCCCCAACGCGGGAGAATTGGAGACGATCCTCGAACGAACGACAGAAACGACGGAAGTCTCCGCCGAACCGGTTCTCTCCGGTGAACGTATTCTGCAGATGTCGCAACTGGCACGATCGATTCCGATTGCCGACGATGTTCGCCGCTATGCGGTATCGCTCATCCTCGCGACTCATCCAGAGAACGAACTGGCGGTGGAGTCTACCCGGCAATACGTTCGTTTCGGGGCCAGCCCTCGCGGTTTACAGGCCATGATCCTCGGGGCGAAGATCAGAGCGATTCTCGATAGTCGCTATCACGTCGCCCGCGACGATCTGAGAGAGACCGCGACGTCCGTCTTGCGACATCGAATGATCCTCAACTTTGAAGGACAGGCGGAAGGAATTCTCACCGACGACGTCATTCAAAAGATCATCCAGGAGGTTCCCGAAAACGTGGCGGCGGCAGTTTAACCGAACCCGGTCGAGTTTTCTTCTTGGCTCAGAGCTCTATCGACTCCTCTTTGCGACCTCAATCACCATGTTGTTTCCCCCCGATTTTCTGACGCGACTCGAATACCTGTCGATCATATCGAAACGTGTGTTTCGAGGGTCGCTGCTCGCACAACGCCGAACGATGCAACGCGGGTCGGGGATCGAGTTTTCCGATCATCGCGAATATTCACCGGGTGATGATTTTCGCTACCTCGATTGGAATATTTTTGCCCGGCACGGCGACTTGCTCTTGAAACGTTTTCAGGAAGAGCAGGATTTGCACGTGACCTTGCTGCTCGACTGCTCCAAAAGTATGGCGTACCGGAATGCGGAAAAATTTGATCTGGCCCGACATCTGGTCGCCGCTCTGTCTTACATTGCGCTAGCCGATCTGGATCGGGTATCGATTCTGGCCTTTGCCGATGGTGTCACCAGAGAATTTCCTCTCACACGAGGCAAAGCGAGAATTCTGGCGATCATGAAGTTTCTCGAAGAACTCGACGTCCAAGGGACGGATACGGAACTTTCCAAAGCCATCCAGGGTGTGTTGCATCGCAGTCGCAAAAGTGGAATGGCGATCGTCGTCAGCGATCTATTCGATCGTAACGGATTTCAGTCCGCCTTGGATCAGCTCCGCTATCGACACTTTGACTTACATATCCTGCAATTGCATCACCCTTTGGAAGCCGACCCGGACTTGCTCGGAGATGTGGAGCTCGAAGACATCGAAATCGGTCAACAACGAAAAGTCACCATCACCGAAAAAGCACTTCGCAACTATAAAAAACTTTTTAACGAACACCAGGAAGCGGTTCGACAATATTGTTTCAATCATGGATACGGCTGTACGCAATCTCCGTCCACGGTGCCGTTCGATGAACTGATCCTGACGATGATGCGTGCCGTCGGCGCCGGTAAATAGTTCGCACCGAATATCGCACAGTCGTGCCCGAGAGAGTCGGCCTCAATTCGCGAGAAAACCAAAGATCATGTCGTTTGCATCACCACTGGCTTTTTATTTTCTGCTACTGACGATACCGGTGATCGTACTCTACATTCTCAAGGTGCGTTTGAGGCGAGAGCCGGTCTCCACCAATATGTTCTGGAGCCAGATTTACGACGAGAAGCCACCTCGTTCGATCTGGCGTTATCTGAAACATCTCCTCTCTCTGCTGTTGCAACTTCTATTTCTCCTGCTGCTCGTGGCGGCGATCGCCGATCCTTATTTTCTCTGGCAGTTGAAACAATCCCGTCGTGTGGTCCTGGTCGTCGATAATTCAGCCAGCATGCAGGCGATGGAGAAGGATGGAAACTCCCGCTTCGATCTCGCCATCGAGAAAGGACTCGACCTGGTTGAAGGGTTACGCGAGCGAGACGAAATGGCGATTATCGTGGCCGAAGCACGCCCTCGTGTGGCGATCGGGATGAGCGGTCACGCTCCCACACTCCGGAGGACTCTGCAGGCGCTTCAGGTTTCGGATCAGCCGACCACGGTGACTCCCGCCGTTGATCTCGGTCGGCAATTGATCGGCGAACACCCTCACGGTGAAGTGGTGGTGCTGACGGACGGTTGTCTGCCCGGATCGACTTTTGAGACAGTCGAGACTCCTCCCACAAAATCGCCGGGCTCGGAAGCACCGGAGACGAACGATTCCGAGACAACTCCCGATCGGGAGACGACTCTTCGAAACCGCTACCTCGTCGTCGGTTCACCGCAATCCAACGTCGGAATCACACAACTCCAACTCCGGCGAAGTCTGGTCGATCCCACGGGATATGAGGTTCTAGTGAAAGTTCTCAATGCCTCCGATCGTCCGGTGGATTGTCGTCTCGAACTGGAGTTGAACGGCTCTCCTGTGGACGTTTTGCCTCTCGAACTCGAACCGAATGAGGAATGGACGCGCTCGCTTGAAAAAACATCGGTGGAGGGAGGAGAGTTGACCGCGATGCTGACTCAAATTAAGGCCTCCGATGTCGAAGAGGAATCAACGTCCGTTTCCACGGACGACGCTCGAACACCGAAGACGTTGAATGGTTTGAAGATCGACGACCGGGCTTGGGCGATCTTACCTCCTAAAAAGATTCAAAAAGTTTTGATCGTGACGTCCGGCAATCTGTTTCTCCAAAAAGTGTTTGAGGCGAATCCGCTGGTCGATGTGACGCTGATGAATCATTTTCCGGATCCCTGGCCCAGAGACTCATTGATCGTGTTGCATGGAGAAGTGCCCGAAACGCTGCCTGAGGGTGACCTGTTTGTCATCGATCCCGCCACGGATTGTGATCTTTGGTCGATCGGGCCGGTTTTGGAGAATCCGATCGTTACCGAACTGAACGCGGAGTCGCGATTGATGACACACGTTCGTCTCGACAACGTGCTGGTGCCCAAGGCGGAGAAGATCGATTTCCACACGGAGGCGACTCCTCTGGCGTCTACGATCTCGGGAGATCTGATCTACGCACGCCTCACAAACGGCGCAGGACGCCTGCTGGTATTGAATGTCGATCTCGAAGAAAGTGATCTGGCCTTTCGCACGACCTTTCCGATTATGGTCACCAACGCTCTGGGCTGGTACGCCGGTCAGACGGGTGATTTGAATCTCGCGTTACGGACAGGAGAAATCACGAATGTTTCCTTCGAGCGCGATCAGCTGAAGGGGAACGAATTGAAGCTGTTTGGTCCCGATGGGAGCATTCAGGAGATTCCTCTGCTTGATGCGAAGCAGGAGAACTCCGATTCCAATCGTCCAATCGCTGAGGAAGGATCGTCGCCGTCTGCCGGAAACGACCGTGAATCAAACAGCGTCACTCTGGGACCGTTTGCTCGAGCAGGTGTTTGGAAACTGGAAGTCGATCCGCAGAATCCGCTCGCCGAATATGCCGTGAATTTATCAAACGCCGAAGAATCAGACCTGCGTCCTGCTGAGGAACTCGGTTCACAGGAACCGCTTCAGAGTCTGGCGGGATTTTTCACCAGACCGTTATGGTTTTATCTGGCGCTCGCAGCATCACTGCTGTTCCTGATCGAGTGGTTTCTTTATCAACGTCGAATCATCGCTTGAGAGTGACCGCTGAGAGCCCCGCTGCTCGCCACAAAGCGAGGCTCTATGCTGCCAGCGAAGAATGTTTCGAATGGCTTCGAAAGGGCCAATGCAAACTGAAATCGACTCTGCGGAGAGCGATGTCCACCAATAAGAGCGTCAGGGCCGTCGTCAGCAGATAAGGCCAAAGCGGGACAGGACGCGATGCCGATTCCTCCGATGTCTGTAACAACTCCTCGGGGGAAGGATTGTGTTGCCCTCCCGATGTCTGCGCGATCCGTTCGAGAAGTTCGTCGTTGACCGTTTGAATGCGCGATTCCTCACTGTAACCGACCGTCAAACCGCTCGATTGCCGGGCCACGATCTTCTCGTTCTGGGTCACCGATAATTCCAGATGGTACGCCCCCGATAATTCGGTGGGAATCTCGACCTCATAACGTCCCGGAGCCGATTGCCGGAGGTCGGTTTTCTGCCGTCTCAAGTTGGGGTCCACCAACGTCAAAGCCACATCGGCTTCGTTCAGGTACTGTCCGAAATCATCGGCCACATCAACGGTCATCTTCGTTTTTCGGTCTCCGGACTCTGTTTGCACGGCGAGACCTTGACCTTGTGATTTCCGCATGGCGTGACGAATCACCTGAGTCCAGAATTTTCCGTACCCGGGCCACGTCAACCACTCCGCGGCCCAACGGCTTTTTGCATCGGAGGTAAAAGCGACCGTCATTCCCAAACCGTATCGCCACCAAACCAACAGCGGATCCCCTTTCTCGGTCGCCAGAATCACCTCCGAAGTCGGTTTCGGTTTCGTCATGACGTACCCGAGCAGGAACGGGACCGAGTCCATATCAATATCCGCCAGCGTATGTGTGGCGCGAATGATTTGCGGTAGAAACGGTTGCTCGTCGATGGCCGACTTGCTGGCGGTGACCGTTTCTTTGGCAAAGATTTGTGGCACTTGACTCGGGTCGGTCGTGAAATAATAACGTCCCTTTCCAATCCGAGCGATCTCTTCCAGTAGCGCGGTGTCGGCTCCCTCTCCGACGGCGACCGTCGAGACGGTCATTTTTTGAGAGGTCATTTCCTGAGCGAGGCCTTCAAAATCGCCGGGTGAGGAGATCCCGTCGGTCAGCAGAATCACATGCTTCAATTTAGCCGGAGTCTCCAGAAGACCGGTGTAGGCCATTTCCATAGCGGGATACATGGTGGTTCCTCCGCCGGCATCGATCCGGGCGATGTCATCACCAATTTTCAATTTATTGGAGGCGGGTTGAATCTGGCTGATGACGTAGGTCTGTCCGTCGAAGGCGAGGACGCCCACTTTATCATTCCGCCCCAGGAGCTCGACGGCGCTGCGGGCGGCGGATTTCGCCATTTCGATTTTGTCACCGTCCATCGAGCCCGATTTGTCAACGACCAGCATCATCGCCAAAGAGGGTTTTTCCTGTTCCTTTTCGAAGTCGGAACGGACGGGAAGAATTTCTTCGAGGCGACTTTTATAGTACCCTCCCAACCCGAAGGACTGTTCGCCGCCGAGCATGATAAACCCGCCTCCCATTTCCTGCACGTAGGTTCGCGCCACTTCCATTTGCTGTTGAGTGAGGTCGGTTGCGGGAACATTCGACAGCATCAACAGGGCGTAATTCTGCAAATCCGTCAACGAATCCGGCATTCCCTGGGGTGGGCGGATATCGACCTGAATTCCTTCATCTTCCAGCGCATACGCGAGATCGCGAATTTGATCGGGATCGCTTTCTACGATTAACACCCGTGGTTTCCCGGAGGTGTAAACCAATCCCGTTTCGAGGTTGTTGTCGAGCAGCATATCCTCCTGCAATCCCGAAACACGCACGCTAAACGCCGCGAGACGTTCGCGTTCGATCGATTGCTGAAACCGAAACCGATTTTCCCCTTTTTGGAAATCTCGCGTTTCGCTGATGACCTTGTGGTCGCCGCGATAGACCTCGATCAAACCGCGATCGTTATGATTGGAATCGACCACGACCTCCACGTAAAACGGCTCTCCCTCTTTCACCTCCGTCGGTACTTTCACAGAGGAGACTTGGACTTCGGGATCCGAACGCGTCGGCAAGGCGACGGTGGCGATGGGAACGCGGCTCTGAGCGGCGAGAGTGGCGGCGTCACCCATCGTCTCGTTTCCATCACTGAGAAGAACGAGTTTGGGAACATAGCCGGGGGGGAGAAAACCGGCTGCGGTTTCGAGGGCATTCGCAATATTCGTCCCGTCTCTGGCTTCTTTAATGGTTTCGGGTTCGATCGCGTCCTCTGAACTCTCATCGAGTCTGTTCTCGGCGGAAGCGGCGATCAGATCGTGGAAGTCGCCGGCTTCCGGGCGTGCCTTCTGAATCTTACCCGGCTCGGAAGCGAACGACAGGAAAGCAAATTGGTCTTCGGTGAGCGAAGCGGTCGTTTCATCGAGAAATTTCCGAACTCGATCGGAGGATTCCTCGTCAACGCTCAAGCTTCGGTCGATGAGGAATACGTAGAATCGTTCCTTCGTTGTTCTCAGATAAACCGCGCCTCCTAACGCCAGTATCAAAGCCAAGAAGATGATGCTCCGCGTCACCAGTGAAAAAATTCGCTGACGCTTGGGGAAATCGCTCAGACTGTAAACGAAGTAATATCCGAGAAACGGAATCACAACGATCAGTCCGATGAGAGCCCAGGGACGAGTCAGCTCGAATGGAAACATGCGGGTGATTTCATTGATGAGCCGCCAGCGGCTCTGTGAAGTGGGATTGGGAACCTCAGAAACATCACAGGTGATATTCTGTGTATCAATGAAAACCCATCAGTGACTTGACTGTCAAGCACGAATTTGGGCGACGAGCGCACATTCTCCTTTTCCAACGACCAATCAGGTGAATGAAAAAACTGTCGCCAGGACTTCACGCCTTGCTTCCGGTCGAGCTATCCGGAATGACGGATTGCCGATGGACGGTAAAGAAATTACCCGCTACCGTGAGGGAGCAGAGCGAGACAAGGAAACTGCTGAAGCGAGTTCTAGTGCGGTTCGAAAGTCGTTATTCAGCGAGAGAGGTCCCAATAATGTCACGCCGTTCAGTGAGAATCTTTCTGAAGCTGGTGATGATGACGGGGATTGTTTTGATGCCTATCGGTCCCTGCAATCGGATAAGTAATGAAGGCTTTGGTGATGCTCCGGGACCGATTGCCACCTCCAGATACTGGCAGCAGGTTTCTTACATTCTGATTCCCACGGGGGCAGTCATCGCGATTGGGGCAGGGATTTGTCTGGTGATCGTGGATCGGCGGAAGGGGTAATCTCCGGCAGTCGTCCACAGCCACCCCGCTGTGGATCCGAAATCACTGATTGCCGATGGATGGTTGAAGAACTCTACGATACAGTCATGGACTGCATGGAACTGGAAGCACAAGCAGCAATTTTGGCGAAGAAACTCAGGCTGAAGATGTAGAGGGGCTGAGAAAGAAATGCCAATCAGAAAGATTCAATGCATAATTCATCCCATCGGAATATCGTCTGAACGCTTTCATGCTGAAGCAATGCTGATTGAACTCAAAGACAAACGATGGATCGCGAAAGCCGTCGTCTATGATTGCAATCTCAAGATCATGCGGCGATTCATGGATGTGATTGTTGAGTTTGGAATTGAATTTTCTGATGGGCGTTCGGGGATAGCTAATGTTAGTTTCTATTGGCCTATGATTGGCAATCAGCTATCGGTTACTTTCCGCAGTGTGACTAAACTATCGTAAGCACTGATGTGGCTCAGACGCATCTACGACACTCCCCCTCAAGAAAAACACCCCAAAAAGTCTTAAATACCAAGTGTCGAGCTCGTGGGCAGGGCTCATCGGAAATTCACGTAAGTCCCCTAGTGACGGCGATTTGTCGCATCTAACCAGACAGACTTGCAGCGGCTGATGGGTTTCCTTAAAAATGACTTATCTCCAAGAAATAAAGGGTTTACGGAGATTGTTGGGGGCAGAATGTTTGCCGTAACTGTTTGACTTATTGACAACGTCTCGTAATATTGTGGGCGAAGAAGAAAGTGTGAAGGATCGAAGCTGCAGGAAGCGCTTGTTCACTTTACTATCGAAGCGACCCCGCATCTCTCACACTCTGAAACGATCCTCCCAACCCAAGCCACACTTTCCATCCCATGCTGTCTGCCCCGCCTGAACCACGTATTCGCCAATTGAAGGAGCGCAAATTGTCGACCGGTCTATCGCCTGACTTCAAAGAAACAGTCAGAGCGCGAACCAATCTGGTCGAACTGGTTGGGGAAACCATATCGCTGCAACCTCATCGCGGTGGAGCCGATTATGTCGGTCTCTGCCCGTTTCATCAGGATAACAACCCCTCTTTTCATGTGTACCCGGATCGTCAGTCCTGGCGCTGCTGGGTCTGTAATGAAGGGGGCGATTGCTTCTCGTTCGTCGAAAAGACCGAGGGAATCGGCTTTTTTGACTCCTTGAAACTCCTGGCAGACCGAGCCGGCGTGGAGATGCCGCGTCGCATGGCCCCCTCGCCGCAGCAACAGCAGCGGAAGAACCTGCGGGACGAAATGTTCTCGGCATTGACTTGGGCCGAGGAGCAGATGCACCAGTGTCTGATGAGTTCTCCCCAGGCCCAGCAGGCGCGGCAATATCTCGAAGGTCGAGGTTACACACGGGATCAGATGGCCCAATTCCGTCTCGGCTATCACCCCGATAACTGGGAATGGCTGCTCGGTCAGGTCGCCAACCGCTACGACATGAACGCCCTCGAAGAAGCCCGGCTGATCGCCCGCCGTAAGAACGGTCCGGGGTACAGCGATTCCCACATTTTCATCGACCGGGTCATTTTCCCGATTCACGACGCCCGCGGGCGAACCATCAGCTTCGGCGGACGTCTGATGCCGGGACAGGAAGGCCCCAAATACTACAACGGCAACGAAAGCAGCCTGTTTCAGAAGGGTGAGACTCTGTACGGCTACCATCTGGCGAAAGATGCGATTCGACGCTCGCGAACGGCGTTGGTCGTGGAGGGCTACACGGATCGCATCGGTTTGCATCTGGCGGGGATCGAGAACGTGGTCGGCGTGCTGGGAACGGCACTCACCGAACAACACGTTTCACAGCTCAAATTAATCGCCGATTCGGTCGTCCTGGTCTACGATGGAGACGCGGCGGGACAGATGAACGCCGACCGCGTGGTGAGTAAATTTCTGGCTCAGGACGTCGATCTGAAGATTTTGACTTTACCGGAAGGTCTGGACCCCGAAGAATACCTCATGGCTTACGGAGCCGACCAGTTCCAAACTCTTGTGGAATCGGCACTTGAGGCCTGGGAGTTCAAATATCGGAATCTGGTGAAAAAACATGGCCTGGATTCGGAGGGATCGCGACAGACGATTTTGAACGAAATGCTGTCACTCATGGGACAAGCGCCCAATCTGGCGGGAACCAACCGAGAAGACTCGCTGATTGCCCGCTTATCACAAAAAACGGCGGTTCGCGAAGATAAGGTCAGAAAACAACTTAAAAATATCCGAAGTAAACAGTCAGGCCAGTTCACAGCGAATGAACCTACCTATGAAGAACCGGCTGAGAACCCGGTGAAACGTCTGATTCAGGCTGGCTATGCCGGTTTGGATTCCCACCAGAAGGCGGAAACCGAGTTACTGGAAATCATTTTGACAGCTCCGGAGTGGATGAACGAGATTGTGAATCGAATTCATCCGGAGGAACTGCATAATCCTCATTTACGGAGCCTTTATCAAATTTGTTGCGACCTGCATGAGCGGGGAGAGAGCGTAGACCGCAATCACCTCCTGAATGAGCTGGAAGATGCGGATTTGAAACAATTGGTGGTGGTTCTGGAGGATTGGAGCCACGACCGTGACATTCAGGGAAAGCTTGCCGATCGGGTGACGGAAACCAACATTCCGAATTATCTGCTCCAGGCACTACAAGTTCTCGCCTGGAGACGGGAAGAAACAGAACACGATCGAACTCGTGGTGAAATCGCGGGATATACTTCCGCAGAGGACCAACTGACGAACACCGATCAACAACTCCTGATGCGTGCGATGGAGTTTCACAAGAAGCGAATTCAAAACAAATCGACAACCTAAGTTTAGAGTTGGAGGCCAGTCTTGTACGGACTAGATAGCGAACTGAGCGAATTAATTGATGTCGGGAAGAAACAGGGGTATTTGACCTTTACCCAGGTCAATAACTACCTGCCTGATGAAGCGCTCACGCCGGAAAAACTCGACGACCTCCTGATGGTCCTCGAAGAACTCGATCTCGAGGTCTATCCGGATGCGGAATCGATTGCCGGGGTTCCCGTGCATAAAAAGCGGACCAAAGGGAAGGATAACGAACTCGCTCCCGAAGATCGTTCCCGCCGCATCGACGATCCCGTGCGTATGTATCTGACGCAGATGGGGGAGATTCCGCTGCTGACTCGCGAGCAGGAAATCTCACTCGCTAAGAAAATTGAAATCACACGCAAGCGGTTCCGTCGCCAGTTGCTCGAGAGCGATTACGCGATGAAAACCGCCATCGATATTCTGACCAAAGTTCATGTGGGCGATCTTCCCTTCGACCGCACGATCAAAGTGTCGGTGACGGAAGGCCTGGAAAAGAATCAGATTCTCGGCCGCATGCCCCACAACCTCAAGACGCTCGAATACCTGCGGAAGCAAAACGAAGCCGACTTCCAGGTGATCAGCTCCGAGGACTCCTCCAAGAAAGAGAGAGACGCTGCCTGGGGGACGTTGATCGTCCGTCGCCGCAAGATGGTGACGCTGGTTGAAGAACTGAGTCTGCGAACTCAGCGTCTGCAACCGTGTATGCAGCGACTGAATCAGATCAGTCGTCGGATGCGGGAACTGAAACGTCAGATCAACAGTCTCAGAAACCTGCGGTCGGCCAAAGAAGAACGTGCTAATCTGCAGCGTGAGTTGCAGGACCTGATGATGATGACGTTCGAGACTCCCGAGACGTTGAAAACACGCGTCCGCAAGATCGACGAGCGTTACGCCGCCTACGAACAGGCGATGCGCGAACTCTCAGGCGGTAACCTCCGACTGGTGGTGTCGATTGCGAAGAAGTATCGCAACCGGGGTTTGAGCTTCCTCGATCTGATTCAGGAAGGGAATACCGGCCTGATGCGGGCGGTCGATAAGTACGAATACCGTCGCGGTTACAAGTTTTCGACGTATGCCACCTGGTGGATTCGCCAGGCGATCACCCGCGCGATTGCCGACCAGGCCCGCACGATTCGCATCCCGGTCCATATGATCGAAACGATGTCGAAGCTGCGTAAGGTGAGCAAGCAATTACTGCAGGAACTCGGTCGCGAACCGACCATCGAAGAAACCGCCAAAGCTGCCGACGTCTCCCTCGAAGAAACGCGTCGCGTGCTGAAAATCTCGCGTCATCCGATCAGTCTCGATCGTCCGGTCGGCGAAAGTGAAGACAGCTACTTCGGCGACTTCATCGAAGATGAAGGAAGCGAAAGCCCCGTTAACGCGGCGACTCAGGAAATGTTGAAGGACAAGATCGATTCCGTCCTGAAAACTCTGACTTACCGCGAGCGGGAAATCATCAAACTTCGCTACGGCCTGGGGGATGGTTATACCTACACCTTGGAAGAAGTCGGACGGATCTTCAAAGTGACGCGGGAACGCGTTCGTCAGATCGAAGCCAAAGCGGTCCGCAAACTGCAACATCCTGTTCGCAGCAAGCAATTGAAGGGATTTCTCGATGGTTTGGCCGCCGCAGCCGCAGCCGCCAACACCGAAATGGCCGAGTAATGGACGAGGCTTGTTGAGCAGTCTCAATCACGGAATTCATGACAAACGTCGGTCGTTTTCGATCGGCGTTTGTTTTTTGCGCTCGCCAATCGTACCATGAATTCTTCGACCATTGACTTCCAACATTTACCGGTGATTCAGGCCTCTACGAGAACGATTATGGATAAAACGACTAGCCTGCTGCCCGAAATGCATCAGGTTCATCAGAAACTGGAAACCGTTCGCGGAAAACTGGAACGCGGGCCACGACAAATTGCGGCTCAGGAACGCGTTTTGAAACAAAAGGAAGAGGAGCGGGACGCTCTGAAGGAAAAACTGACTGAACTGCGTAAAGCCGCCGATGGTAAAACCCTGCAACTGAAAAGTAACGAAGCCAAGATTCAGGATCTCAAAGGCAAACTGAACGCCGCCGCCTCGAATAAGGAATACGAGATCATCAGCTCGCAGATCGAAGCGGACGAGATGGCCAACAGCGTTCTCGAAGATGAAATTCTCGAAGCCCTGGATAAGGTGGATCAGTCTCAGCAGGATATCGCCGCCGCTGAAGAAGCGATCCAAGAACAGCAGGCGAAAATTAAAGCGACCGAGCAACAGGTGAACGAGACCAAAGAGGGGCTCGAAGAAGAAGCCTCCACTTACGAGGCGGAGCTTGCCGAGTTGGAGAAAGAGCTTCCCGGCACCATGATGGATCAATACCGTCGGTTGGTGGAGGCGCATGGGGCGGGATGTTTGACGGAAGTCGAAAACGATGCCTGCACGTCGTGTTACGCGATTATCTCTCCGCAGGAAAAAGTGCAGTTGAATATGGGGAAGGTGATGCTCTGTCGGTCTTGCGGACGCATCATGTACCAGAACAAAAGCTAACAGCCTGCTGAAAAGCTATCGTTCTCACCAACAAATTCGTTTCTCAACACGTTGCTGAACGTTGGTCGCTATCGATCCAAATCCCAGCGAACGAGTCGGGCGATTCCTCGTTCGCTGGAAAGGTGGCAATCGCAGCGTTTCAGCAGGGCAAGCTTTCAGGCGTTTGCTGACAAGCCTCGGCTCCGACTTCCGTTGGAGAAGGTGCTTCGCTTTCCAATCGGTCGTCTTCGTCGTCGCGGAGGACGGCATCCACTGAAAATTTCGGTTCCGACTCCAGGCCGAAATATCCGGGTCGGAGTTCTGTGAAAAACTGACGGAACCAGAGCATCCCGGAGACGTTCGGCTGCACGCCTTTAATGGTGATCTGGACGCCTCGATCCTTCCATTCACCCAACATTCCGAAGAATCCGCTGGGGACGTATTTGACCGTCTGCATGTCCAAGATGAAATTCCGTAAATTGTAGTCGAAGATCTGCTCGAAGAGAGTATCGCGGATCAGGGCGAGATCGGCACCGTCCCAGATATCCATGGCTCCGAGGCTGATAAGAGTCGAGCCTTTTTCTTGATGGATGGTCAGTCGTTGGCGACGTCGTTTGGACATCAGCGGTGTTGGCATCGGTGAATCCCCTATTTTTTCGTATCAATTTCGAGGAAACGACGTCTTAAGAGCTGGCCTGCACTTCTGATTTGATTCTAATAGCAACCTGAAGCCCGCATAGGGGAAATCCCTATTATTTCAAAAATTGACCGCGATTCGTCAGGCTGACTTCATACTGCACGCAAAAATTATTGTTTCCTGGGGGGGGAAAGCGACTGTGTGTTGTATTCACGCAACTCCAGCGACAGAAGGGATTTCGAGTGCAGTCACACTCGGCGTTCAGAACAGATGTTCGGCCTCACAAGAGCATCGTCCCCCTAAGAAGATTATTCCTGCTCGGCGATTTGCTGCTTCATTTCTACCATGCGCTGGTTGTAGGCGGCGATGGTCTCTTTTCGCCTCAGCATGCCTAATAAATGGCCCGGATCATCTGGGTCGATGACGGGAAGCTCTTCGAGGTTCAGGGAGGTGAACTTGTGCATGGCGGAGTTCAAGTCGTCTTCGGGCGAGAGCGTGACGAGATTGCTCACCATGACGTCACGAGCGTTTGCAAGCCGCCAGATCGTTTCGTCGTAGAGGTAGGCTCGGACATCGTTGGCGGAAAAGATACCGATCATCTTCTGGTCGTCGTTGACGACCGGGAAGTACTGTTGCTCGTTTTCGGAGAGCAGGTGGACGATGTCTTCCAGCGACATCGATTCATGCACGTAACACAACTGTCGATCTCGCTGATACACATCTTCGACCAGAATCCCTTCCAGTAGGTCGATGATGAAATCTCCCCGGTGGGCCGAGGATTCGAGGCGACTGGGGACCTGTTTGATGTAAATGGTCCACCGATGGGACAACAGGAAACAGATCGTCGAGACCCACATCGTCGGCAACAGCAGGTGATAACTTCCCGTCATTTCCGACACCATGATGATCGTCGAGAACGGAGCCCGCGCAATCCCGGCGAAGAAACCGGCCATGCCGACAATCGCGTAACTTTCGGGCTGGTCAGTCCACCATTCGGGACCGTACTCCGCGAACAATTGTCCGATGGCGCCTCCCATACAACCGCCGATCACCATCGACGGTCCGAAGACCCCCCCCGAGCCTCCCGAGCTGATCGTGAGCGAGGTCGTGATAATTTTGAACAGTGCGACCGTTACCAGGATGACCGGTGCGACGCTGGCGGAATCGGTGAGGGCTCCCTGTAAGACGCCGTACCCTGTCGAAAGCACGGCGAGAAGCTGCATGTTTTGGGAGTAACCGTAATAAAGCCCCATCGCGAGCAGCCCTGCCATCGCGGCTCCAATCGCGGGGCGAAAATGTTTTTTGACCGGGATTTTCTGAAACAAATTGTGCGTGCCGTAGAAGATTTTGATGTAGAGGATCCCTACCAGCACCAGCACGATCGACAACAGACCAAAGGGAATCAGGTCCCACATGGTCGAACGGACGAATTCAGGAGGCTCACCGAACAACGGGATGAACCGCAACTCGGGAGGAAGAATCATGCTGTAGACGGAATAGCTGATAATGGAGGAAATAGCTGCCGGCACAATCACGTCCGACTCGAGATCTCCATCTTTATAGAGAATCTCACCGCCGAATAAGGCCCCTGCTAAAGGAGCGCGAAAGATCGCTCCGACTCCCGCCGCCATTCCGGAGGCCAGCATGATTCGACGATCACGCGCACTGAGCTTGAGGCGCGTGGCGAGTAGGGATCCAAAGCCGGCACCAATTTGCGCGATGGGACCTTCGCGCCCCGCCGATCCTCCGGTTCCGAGCGTGATCGCCGAGGAAATAGTTTTCACCAACGGAATCTGCCACTTGATGCGTCCCCGTTTGTTGTGAAAGGACTCGATAGCCGCATCGGTACCGTGCCCTTCCGCCTCGGGAGCGAATGTGTAGACCAGAAATCCGGACAGCAAACCACCTACGGTCATCACGATCACAACCGTCCAGGGGGCAAACGCCAGTTCGTCAATTTCGAGACCGGCGGGCTCGCCGAGGGCTTCGCCGGGGAGATAGTTGGCGAAACGCGCCAACGAAAATTTCACAACGTAGTGTGTAAGAAGTTGGAACAGGATGGCTCCTGCTCCCGCGACGCATCCAATCAACGTCGATAGAAAGAACCACTTGCCGGTGGTTTGCAGCTCAAAAGTATCGACCAGATCGACAACACGGCGACGGATCATCGGAACCACGCTTCCGGAGACAGTGGGACTTGAGAAGGAACGGACTATTAACGTAGCAGTTTCGGATCAGTATGATCAAGCAGAACGCATCGCAATTATCGACTGGCGGATAATGTCTGGGGAATGTCTTCACCTCCGCGAATTAAGCGAACCGCCCGGCCGCGAATCAGAACCTGCAAATCGTCCCACGACCAGGGTTCCATACCGACTTCGGGATCGCCGATAATGGCATAGCCCTCCTGATTGAATCCGAAGAAGACCACGGAATGGAGTTCGCCAATTCCCCATCCATAATCTTCCGTGTAGATCGGGTCAACTTCCGCACCTTGCGGAATGCCAACCGAGAGAATGGCATTCGTATGGGTCAGTAGGGGGAGGTCATGGGGTCCGCAGGGCAACACCTGCACCTGAAATCGCGTCCCTTTGGTTTTCAAGGTCAGCCCACGATAGAGTCCCTGCCACGACGTCCCGTTGTGATTCGTCAGGCAGAGTTCCGCCATTTCCTGTTCGCTGGTGTCGATCCCGTGCAGTCGCAGAAGGGTGGCGGCGCAAGCTGCCGAGCAGGTTTCGTTGGAGGTTTGCAAACAGATTTGCCCCTTCCATTCGTTCTCACAGGCGGGGGTCGTTCCCCATACCGGCAACAGCATGGCGAGGAAGGCAATCAGAAATTCGACGGCTGTGTAGCTGTTTCGTCTGCGGAGTGAACCGGGCATACTTTTCCAGGCAATTCCGGCAATCAATCCCGTGAGCGGCGGCAGCCAATTGCCCACGACCACCAGATTACTGAAGGGGAGAAGGTTGGCGAGCAGCACATCGTCCCACAGATAGATGAGATAGAGCACGATCGCTCCCACTCCGACACCCAGCAACAGCAGGCTCATTTTGCGGGAGACACGTCCTCCGATCACTACTCCCAACAGGAAGAGTGTCAGCGTCAGACCGGTCATCACACCAAAGCCGTACAGCAGATCGGGAGCCATCAGTCTCATAGGATGAAGCAATTCTTTCTCGACGTGGGTTCGATGCTCTGCGGTGAAGATGTTCTGCTGTGAATATTAGTCACTACGTCCTCAACGGCTATGATGGCGGTTTCAGAGACGGGATGCCCGCGAAAAAAGGTAAGAATTCGTGCGGAGAGAACCGTGCAGTTGAACCTAACCCGTGAGAAAGCAGAGTTTTAGATCGATTGATGCAAATCATGTGTGCCGCAAAATGATTGACAGTCCCCCCTGTGAGTGACGATAATCATCAATGGTGGTTGATTTGAGATGTCCAGATTCTGGGGCAATTCCATCGATTTCACCGTGATTTACTGTCGTCGTTTTCCAAAGGTTTCGCCGATGCGCTCTCGCCAACCCGACCGATCCCCTCATCTCTGTGATGGTCCGACACGTCGTGAAGTTCTGCAATGGGGGACGCTCGGCCTGACAGGGCTTTCATTGGCGGATGTGCTGCGGATTCGCGCGCAAGCGGCGGATTCCAGTTCTTACCGCGTCACGCCTCCCGAGACGTCGGTGATTTTCATCTGGTTGCCGGGCGGGCCTCCGCATATGGAAACCTTCGATATGAAGCCGGAAGCTCCCGCCGATTATCGGGGGGAATTCCGTCCGATTTCGACCACCGTTCCGGGGCTCGACATCTGCGAGTTACTGCCGCAGCTCGCCTCGTGCGCTCACCAATACAATGTGGTTCGTTCCATTGCTCATAAATTTGCCGATCATGGTGGCGGTCACAAACGGTTCATGACTGGTCGCCAGCCGAAAACTCCGACCGGTTTCGTCAACGACGCCCCGGCAGTCGGTTCGATCGTGTCCAAAATGCGGGAGCATTATCAGATCGGGGTGCCGAACTATATTTCCGGAACCAACAACGGTCGGCACGGCGTCGACGTTTACAGCATGGGGTCCGCTTACCTCGGGCCCTCGTATCACCCCTTCATCATTCCCGGACATCCGAACGAAGCGGATTTCGAAGTCCCCAATCTTCAACTTTCAGAGCGGGTCGCCGATAGCATCGACGATCGTCAGAGGCTGCTGAAACATCTGGATAACGTCCAGCGCCAGATCGATACTTCCGGCGCGATGGCCGCCATGGATCAATACGGCCAGCAAGCTCTCGATCTTCTTACCAGCGACAAAGCGCGAACGGCCTTCGATCTCTCGCAGGAACCGCAGGAAGTCCGGGACCGTTACGGGATGCATCCGTGGGGACAGCGGGCCCTGATGGCGCGTCGCCTGGTCGAAGCGGGGAGCAGTTTCGTCACGATGGTGATGGAAAACCCGATGAAGAAAGGGGAAGCGTTTCCCGACGGCGTGCTCTACAACTGGGATTCGCACGCCGTCAACGGGCACATCTTTAACGACGCCAAATATCGTCTGCCGATTCTCGATCGGGCGGTCAGTGCGTTGATTGAAGACATTCACGCTCGCGGACTCGACAAGAAGGTGATGGTGATTGTTACCGGAGAATTTGGGCGGACTCCGAGGATTTCCCATCAGAAAGGAACCAAGTCCGGCGTGACGCAACCGGGGCGCGATCATTGGCCGTCTGCAATGTCACTTTTGATTTCGGGCGGCGGCATGCGAACCGGACAGGTGATCGGTTCCACCAACTCCAAAGGAGAAAACCCCAAGGATCGTCCGCTCACGCCGAACGATCTCTGGGCGACCGTTTATCGACATCTCGGTATCGACCCCGAACTCACCTTCCCCGATCACAGCGGTCGTCCCATGCCTATTTTGCCCTTCGGCGAGGTCATCGACGAGCTACTCCCCGTCAGCTAGCGGGGCGTTCTTCGTCCGCCATCACCGTTTCAACGCACTCGAGTTCCGCGTCTTCCGGAATCTTCGCGAGATGCTTGCGCACCCACCACAGCGGCAGTAACGGAATCAAAGCCGATCCGATGATCGCCCAGATGAGCGCCGGGGAATTCTGAAACCAGGCACCAATGGAGACGTAGACCGCGGCAATCACGGCGTTACTCATCATGATGGCGCAGGCTCCTAGCCAGAACGGCAATCGGGTTAAGCCGAGTAACAGGACGCTGGCTTCGGAGAGAAGCGGCAAGGCACGCGTGATGACGAGAATCAAAGGTCCGTAGCGGAGACTCAAACGATCGAGTTGCCGCAGATCCTGCGGATCGGTCCAGCGTTCCGCAAACGGACGACCCAACAGATGCGCTCCGCCGAAACCGATCAGATGACCGATCGTCAGTCCTCCGAACGCGGCGAGAAACGCCACTCCCCACGGCAGGACGCCTCCCGCGTAAGTGGTGACGGCGGTGGAAGGAACCGGAAGGAGCAAATCGACCGCCAGCAAACCGGCCAGTCCCCACGCCATTCTTTCCTGAGGAAGACCACTTTCAAACCAGGCTTTCAACTGCTCCTCGAACTGTTCCCCGAGCAATAAAAAGGGAATGACGGGAACCAGCAACGCCAACAGAAGCCAGAGACTCAGCCGTAGCGGTGCGGGCATGGTTCGGGTCAACGTCCTCGGAAGATTCGACTGGCGCGTTCGAGCGTTTTTCGCTCGTCATCGGTCAAGCTGGCTTCTCCCCGTTCGTTAATCTTGGCCAGAATGCGATCGACTTCCGCACGGAGTTCGTCGTCTTGCGGCTCGAAGACCTGCAATTCCTTCTGACGTTTCCGATCGCGTCTTTTGCGTTGCATTGAGGCAATCGGGTTTTGCCAATTCTCAAAACTCGATAACAATGGTGAGAGCCTCCAGCCGCGACGAAAGTAAAGAAAGCCGAAGGCGGCTCCCCCGAGGTGAGCCGCGTGAGCGATACCGTCACCTCCGCCGATCAGCCCCAGCGCATCCATCCCGACGTAGAAGATCGCCAGCACCCATAAAGGCATGGGTAGAAACAGCATGAAGTAGACCGTCAAGCGGGGAAAATGCATCGCCGTCAAAATGACGACGGCGTTCACGCCCCCCGACGCCCCGATCATGCTGACGTAGGGTTGTCCCATCACTCCCGAGAACAACAGATTGGCGAATCCGCTGATCAGAATCCCCATCAGATAAAACGCCATGAATTCGCGGGAACCGTAAATTCCCTCGACCATGCGTCCGAACATCCAGAGAAACAGCATATTGAAAGCAATATGCATCAGGTCCCCGGTTGCATGGCAAAAGCCGTAAGTCAACAGCCGCCAGATCTGGAACGAAGCGAGATCGTTGAGAGAGAGCGACAGCCACTCTGTGATCCCACCAGCCCGAGGGTCGTTCGGGTTAGCGGTCGCAAGTTGGAGTACCCAAACCACCACATTCATAATGATGATAGTTCGAATCGCCCAGTTATCGGACATCGAGGGGCGCATTCCAGAACCGAATCCGCCGCCACCGGCTCCGTATCGGCGGGCTTCGTCTCTGAGATACTCGCGGTCTTCCAGTCCCATCCGATTCGTCCAGGAATACGAGAATGCGTGAATAGTTGAAGGGAGGCCTTCCGGAGATCTCTACGACTTACTCCGGAGAGCCGTTGGAATCGACCGCTCCGCTCTTCACAATCTTCAGGTCAATCCGGCCCTGGATTATTTGGAAGCGGTATCGACGGTCGGTTGAGGCAACTGCTCGACCAGTTGGCGACTCTCATCGACCAATCCCTGCAGCTTGACTTGAGCGGCGTGAATCTGTTTGCGAAGAGTGTCCACAGTCAACAGAACGGTATTGCGATTTTGTTCGGCGTCTCCCAGAGCCTTCACGAGTCCTTCGAGATCTTCGGAAGGCAGGTTGCCGGTTTGGGGAAGCTCGGGGCCGCCCGTCAGTTCCGCTTCGCGTTCGGCGATCTGTTCCTGAGATCGTTTGCGTTGGGCGACCATTTCTTTCTCGAGGCTGACGGCTTGCGCGAGTCGCTCGTCCGCCTGCAATAATTCATTCCACTGGTTTTCAAAGCGATTGCTAAATTGAGTCGGGACAAATTGCCAGAATCGCCACGCCCCCTGTTGCCAGGAACTGATATCTTCCTGTCGCGGATATTTCGTCAACTGCAGGGTACTGTTGGAATCGGTCAGCTGCACCACCTGAAAGGGACCGATGAATCGGGAGGGCCCATTCTGGGGAGCGTAGAATCCGTAGATCGTGGGCGGATTTTCCGCACCCGGGATTTTCAAGCCGTTCCGCGCGCCGAGGTCGGTCGTGATTTGACCCGTCTGAGGGTCGCGAACGACAACGTTATTCGCCATCCAGGGGCGTCCCCAACTTCTCATCAGCAGCGCCCGATCCGCCAGAAGTTCCTTAAGTTGGATTTCTTTCTTGGCGATGGTTTCTTTCTTCTGGGCGTTGGCCTCGGCGAGTTGGTCTGCTTTTTGCGTCCAGCTATTGCGAACGTTGATCGCTTTCCCCGTAAAGAAGACCGCGACTGCAACGAGCAGAACCAGCACCCAGGCACAGATTTTACCAGTAATATGCATTTCAGGCCTTTACCCTTACCTTCGAGCGAAACAATGTCTCTGCTTGTGTACATCGACCGGGAGAATTCGACCAGGACACAAATTCCTGCCTGAATTCCGGGGAAACGTGATGATCGGTCGCGGACCGAACGCGTCGTAACGACAATCGATCCTCCCAGAGGATACCATCTTAAGGCGGCGAGATCCGTACGGTCAAGCAGAATTGAGACCGGGACCGACTCTCGTTGTGGGGAATTCGTCAGATCCGTCACAGTCGTTACAGGTTTACGCGATTTCAGTGAAGATTTCGTGACGTCTACCCGCAATGGGATAACGACGGCTCACAAAATCTGGAGAAATTGGCGGGAGAGAACGGTTTTTCCGGGCTCCCCACAGCGTTACCATGCATCAGACTCCGTGCTGTGCGATGACGAAGCCGGTGATCATTTTCGCTCCCCTTCGACCGATTGAGCAAAGGACTGACCCATGACGGCGATTTCGACACGCCCTCCCGAATCGCAAATGCCTCGCGAGGAACTTCCTGAGGGAGAGGTTCTCTGCCAGTATTGCTCGGCCAAATGTTGCCAATACTTTGCCCTCGAAATCGACGAACCCAAGACAAAGGCCGATTTCGATTACATTCGCTGGTATATGGTTCACGGCGACGTTTCGGTGTTTGTCGAAGACGGCGTCTGGTTTCTGATGATCTTCAATCGCTGCAATCATCTGATGGACGACAACCGTTGCGGAATCTATGAAACACGTCCTCAGATTTGCCGGGATTATTCGACCGACAATTGCGAATACGACGACGATGCCTGCTACGAGAAGCTGTTCGAAACCCCCGATCAATTGTGGGAATATGCGGAGGCCGTGCTTCCGATGTCCAAACCCAAAAAGCGAAAACGGACACAACTTCCCCTCGTGACGGTCACGGATTAAACAACATCCCGAACCGTTCCTGCGATTGGGATGTCTGCGTCCCGGTCCGAGAATTCGGCGCTCGTCAGCAGCCACTCGCCGAACTCACTCATTCCTCATCCACTCCTCCAGAACGATCCAGCATTCATCGTGAGCAAAATCAAACCACAAACGCTGAAAGGCTTTCGCGACTTTCTTCCCGAGACGATGCTCTCTCGCGAGCATCTGATGCAAACCGCGCGCGACGTCTATCGCAGTTTCGGATTCGCTCCCATCGATACGCCCGCTTTGGAATACACCGAAATCCTCCTCGGCAAGGGAGGAGACGAATCGGACAAGCAGATGTTCCGCTTCACCGATCAAGGAAACCGCGACGTCTCCATGCGATTTGACCTGACGGTTCCTTTCGCTCGTTTCGCCGCTCAACACCTGAACGAACTGGGAACTCCTTTTAAGCGGTATCACATGGGAGCGGTCTGGCGGGCGGAGAAACCGCAGAAGGGACGGTATCGGGAATTTGTGCAATGTGACTTCGATACCATCGGCACCAGTTCCAACGCCGCCGACATCGAAACCCTGATGGTGATTCACGAACTGATGGACCGGATCGCTTGTGGTGAGTTCACGATTCGAGTCAATAATCGCAAAGTGCTCAACGGTTTGCTGGAGAAACTCGACCTGACCGAGCAGAGCGTGAACGTGTTGCGCGCGCTCGACAAACTCCCCAAGATCGGCCGCGAGAAGGTTCTGGCGGAAATGACTGAGCAAGCCGGAATCGACAACGAACGAGCCGCACAGGTGCTCGATTTTGCGGGATTGTCTGGAACCACAGAGGAATTGCTGACACAGGTCGGCGCGATGGTAGCCGGCAACGAGACGGGAGAAACCGGAGTGGCCCAGGCACGAGAACTGTTTGACGTGGCGTCTTCCGCCGGGTTACCGGCGCAGCGACTCCAACTCGATCTCTCTATTGCCCGAGGACTCGATTACTACACCGGAACGATTTACGAAACGTTTCTGGCGGACTTGCCGGGGATCGGTTCCGTCTGTTCGGGGGGGCGTTACGACAATCTCGCCGAACTTTTTACCTCGCAACCGCTACCGGGAGTCGGGGCGAGTCTGGGACTCGACCGGTTGCTGGCCGCGCTGGAAGAACTGGGGAAGCTGGAGACCGCCTCAACGCCCACCCAGGTTCTCGTGACGATCTTCGATCCCGCCTGGATCGCCGATTCGTTCCGCATCGCCCGCCAACTCCGGAAATCCGGTTTGGCCGTGGAAGTATACGCCGACCACAAAAAACTCGGGAAGCAATTCCAATACGCCGATAAGAAAGGGATCCCGATCGCGTTGGTGGCGGGGGAAGAAGAACGAGCAACCGGCAGTTGGCAGGTCAAGGATCTCCGGACGGGCGATCAATCTCCGTATCCCGAAGCGGAACTCGCCGGTCATCTCGCTGAGCTGCTCGCAAAAAACTGTTGAACAGAAGATCAGACTCTGCTTTAATAACGGCAGTATTAATTGATCGTTTCGAAGGATCTCTTGAGCGAGTTCGACTGTGGGTCAACGCCACCATCATTACGAATCCGCGTTTGAAGCCTGGTTGCGCGAGGCCCGCTTGCCGTACGTTATGATCGACGAGCAGCGCCGCGCCCTGGCACAGGACGGCAGTCTGAAATCGCTCGACTTTATCGTCTCTCCGCCGGAAGGGACCCGTTTGTTGATCGACGTCAAAGGACGACAGTTTCCGGGAAGCGATCGCGCGGCGACCGCCAAATGGAATAACTGGACGCCGGCTGCCGACTTGCAGCAGATGTCTCGCTGGGAGGAACTGTTCGGCTCCGAATTTCGGGGATTGCTGGTGTTTGCGTACGAAACGGACCAGCCGGCACGGTTTCCAGAACTGGCCCCTTTCTTTTGCCATCGAGAGCGATATTATGCGTTTTACGGAGTCTGGAGTTCGGATTACCGAGAGTTTATTCGCCCGCGGTCGATCAGTTGGGAAACGGTCGATCTGGCGGCGCGTGATTTCCGGGAATTACGGTTTCGGCTCGACGATTTTCTGATCGAGAAGAATTTTGCCCCCCATCCTTCCCAGGAAAGTGTCTTATCATGAATCTCATTTCCTCGGCCCGACGCCCGTTTCGACTCCTGGTGCTCCTGGGAATCCTGCTTTGGAGTACGGGAACGACTGCCATCGCACAACAGCCGGCTACCAATGGGAATAACAGCGGCGCGGCGGTCGTCACTTCCTCTAAAAGCTACGTGAAGGAAGGGATTATCTTCGCGATCCTCGCCGGTGCCGCGATCTTTTCCGTCTGTCGAAGCAGCCCTCGCGGCCTGTAGAGCGGCGTTTGTCAATTCTAGTCAGGGCTCGTCAGGCTCCCCGCCCTCCCCTCGTTGAGAGGAGAGTCGGGAGATGCGTGACTGAATCAACAGCGATGATTTTCCAAATCTAGACGGCGTCCAGGGCCTGGCTCAGATCGCCGATCAGGTCGGCAACCGCTTCCGTGCCGATCGAAAGCCGAATGAAGTCCGGCGTGACTCCGCTGGAGGTTTGTTCTTCCGGCGTCAATTGCTGGTGAGTGGTGCTGCTCGGATGAATGATCAGCGATTTGCTGTCTCCGACATTTGCCAGATGCGAGAACAGTTTCACGTGATTGATCAGCTTCACGCCGTTGGCCTGTTGTTCTTCGGAAGACGCGCCCTGGATTCCGAATCCCATGATCGCGCCGCAGCCGTTCGGCAGATATTTTTGTCCCAAGGCATACGAGGGATGCGATTCGAGTCCGGTGTAATTGACCCACGAGACTTTCGGGTGTGATTCGAGGAATTTGGCCACCTCCAGCGCATTCTGGCTATGACGTTCCATGCGGAGATGGAGCGTTTCCAGTCCTTGCAGAAAGAGAAAAGCGTTAAACGGACTCATCGCGGCACCGAGATCGCGAAGTCCCTGCGTCCGTGCTTTCAACAAATAGACCATTTTGAGAGGGGAGAATGTTTCGAAGTATTTCATCCCGTGGTAACTGGGGTCCGGTTCGGTCATCTCGGGAAATTTTCCATTATCCCAGGGGAAATCCCCCTTCTCGACGATGATCCCGCCGATGGACGTTCCGTGACCGCCGATAAACTTGGTGCAGGAATGAAGCACGATATCGGCCCCATGTTCGAGCGGGCGACAAAGAGCCGGTGAGGCGAGCGTGTTGTCAACGATGAGCGGGATGCCGGCTTCGTGCGCGATGGCGGCAATCGCTTCGAAATCCGGAACATCCACGCGAGGATTCCCGATCGTTTCCAGATAGATGCAGCGGGTATCGTCATCGATGGCGGAGCGGAAATTTTCCGGATCGCTTTGATCGACAAACCGAGCCGAGATCCCCATCTTGGGGAGCGTATAATGAAACAGGTTGTAAGTTCCGCCGTAGAGACTGGCGGACGAGACGATATTCTGCCCCGCGGAGGCGATATTCAAAATCGCCAAGGTCTCCGCCGCTTGCCCGGAGGCGACCGCTAACGCCGCGGTTCCCCCCTCCAATGCCGCGACCCGCTTCTCCAGCACATCGCAGGTCGGATTCATGATGCGGCTGTAGATATTGCCGAATTCCTGCAATCCGAACAGCCGGGCGGCGTGCTCGGTATCGTCGAAGACGTAGGAGGTGGTCTGGTAAATGGGAACCGCACGGGATCCGGTGGTGGGGTCCGGCTCCTGTCCCGCGTGAAGGCATTGTGTTTCGAAGCTGTATTCGGGCTGAGTGTCGCTCATGGTGGGGTCCCTTTGTGGTTCTGTTGTTGTGTGCGTGTGTGAATAACAATCACCGATCGGTTGCGTCTCTTTACAGGTCTCTTTCAGAGAGGTTGGAACAGATGACATGCTTCGGGCGCGAAAGAGATGCTTCGGGCGCCAAAGATTTCTGAAACCGCCGTGTAGTGTGCTCAAGACCGGCAATAAAATCAAACTCAACGCGGCTTTCCCCGTTTGAAGGAATTCCGGGGTGCAGAAATTGCCGAACCGTCACAGCTTGAAGCGAAACGGGAGGTTCGATTGTGCCGGTTTCATCAGTCGAACAGGTCATCGGGTCTGTTCCGTCCGCTGCGCGTCTCCACCGAATTCCTTCGCGCAGAGATAGTTTGTCACCGAAGTATTTGGAGGTCATGATTGTCGCACAGGCCAAGCTCAGTGAGGAGCGTGGCAGTAATTCCCAACCCCGTCATCAGGAGGAGACGCGTGGGTGAGAATTTGTTCCTTCACGGAACCGGCCTCAGTCGCCGCATGACTGAAGAAAGCCAACAATCATGTTTTCCTCGTTTGCCTCCCGCGGACAGAGATTGACCGCCGTCTGTTGTAGTTTGGTCGTCGCGATGACGACCGGAATGTTCTCCTCAAACTCAATTCAAGCCGCTTCTCAAACAGATCCTTTCTTGCGGGTCGCCTCGGCCACATCGGCGATCTCAACCGGAGTGGACCTGGAGCTCGACCGAAAATGGCTGTCCGCCATCGAGCATTACAAAGAAGCGCTCAAGCAATGGCCGGACAGCGATCAACTTCGTTTCGGTTTGCGTCGCTCCAAAATTCACTTTTCGATCGAACGACGCTATCTCGACGGCAGTTTCGAACAAGACATGCTGTCGCTCGAACCTCGCTCGGCGCTGGCGGAGTGGGATGATGTTTACGAGATGATTTCGAGCCGCTACGTGGAACGGATCGACGTCACTTCTTTCGTCGCCCACGGGACGGAGTCGTTGTATCTCGCTCTCGCCAACGATCACTTTCTCGCCCATCACGGGTTGGATCGCGATGACGCTGCCGTCCGTGCGTTGCGACGCTTCTTGCGAGAGCAGTATTGGAATAAACCTCTCGGATCGAAAAACGACGCTCATCAGGTGATGAAAGATATTTCCAATCTCTGCCAGCGTCGTTTGTCGCTCGCTCCGACGGCGGTGATTCTGGAATATGTATTCGGTGGAACGAATGTGCTCGACGACTATTCGATGGTGCTGACCCCCGAAAAGCTGAAGGCATTGTACGCCAATATCGACGGCGAGTTCGTCGGGCTGGGAATCGAAATGAAGGCCGAAGAAGGGAAAGGGATGTTGCTCGTGAACGTCCTGCCTCAAAGTCCCGCGGAGCAAGGAGGGGCGCAACCGGGAGATTACATCGTCGGAATTTCGGGACAGGACTGTCGAAACTGGACCACCGAGGAGGCGGCCAAATTACTGAAGGGACCGGAAGAAAGTCAGGTTCAACTGATGCTCGCCAACCAACAAGGCGACGTTCGCGGACCGATCACGTTCGTTCGACGTCCGGTTTCGGTCAAAAGTATTCCGGTTGTGAAAATGATCGACGACGAACATAAGATCGGCTATCTCAAAATGACCGCGTTTCAGAAATCCTCGGCTCAGGAGCTGGATGCCGCTTTGCGGGAACTGAACGCACAAGGTATGGAATCATTGATCTGGGACCTCCGCGGTAATCCAGGAGGGTTACTGACCGCTGCCGTGGAGGTGCTGGATCGCTTTCTCGAAGGAGGGACGATCGTTTCAACGCGAGGACGTCATCGGGGAGAAGACTGGTCCTATTCCGCACATCGATCGGGGACCTGGGATATGCCGTTAGTGGTGCTCATCGATAATAATTCAGCTTCCGCATCGGAGATTGCCGCGGGAGCGATTTTCGACCATCGAAGAGGATTGCTCGTGGGGCGTCAGTCGTATGGGAAATGGTCGGTTCAATCCATCTTCAACGCCGACAACTCGACCGGCATTCGATTGACGACCGCAAAGTTCTTCAGTCCTCACGGAAAGAATTATAGCCATGTGGGAATCAAACCGAACGTGGAAGTGGCAGAGAAGGACGAAATGACGACTTACTACCGCGGGCCGGAAACGCTGAATCCGCGGGAAGACTCAGATATCGCCAAGGCAACGGAAATCCTGCAGTCTCAAAATCAGTATTGGGCGTTGACTCGTCACGAAGCCCAACTGACTCCTTAAAAATCGGTCGAACGCTAATTTGAAATCACTTTTTGTGTGCCCGGCTTTCGCACGCAAAAGGTCATCAGTCCACCCGCAATGATGTGCCGGGTGGACTGTTTTTTCTTGCGCCGACGAATTCTGCCTCGGAACTTATTTCGTTCTCGATGACGAACGGATTACGATGAAACCGCTATGAACTCTCCCAGTCTTCAATGGCTCGGCGACGGCCCCGGTCGCCCGCCCCAAATCCGATGGTCGTTTGTGCTCGATGCGCCGCTGCAATCGATGGCGATTTCGGGAGAAGCGGGAACGCTGTTAGCCGCCGATCAGTCGGGAGGACTCTATCTTTTCGACCGGCAAGGGAAAATTCTGAGCGTAACGCGCGGATTTCAGGAAATCCGGAGTCTTGCGTTCTCCCGGCGGGGAACGTCGGGCGTGGCGATCCTCGGCGAAAACCGGGTAGTGTCCGTCAACGTCGCGCTCAAAATCGAATGGTCCAAGGATCTGAATGAAGCGGCGACGGCGGCTGCCGTCTCTCCCTTCGGCGAACATTACGCCGTCGCGTTGGCGAATGGGATGAATTACATCCTCCGCTCGGACCGCAAGCAGTTGGCCAAGTTTGAGACGGAGCGGCCGATCCATTTTGCGGAATTTCTGGAAACCGAAACCGATCTGGTGGTGAGTGCGCAATACGGATTCATCGGACGGTATACATTTCAGGGAGTTCCCGTCTGGCAAAACCAGACGTTTTCCAATGTGGGTCAACTTGCGGTGACGGCTAACGGATCGTTACTGGCATTGGCGATGTTCAGTCACGGAATTCAGAAATATAACCGGGACGGAGAAACGGCCGGACGATTTGCTCTGGAGGGAACTCCCCACTTAATTGCCATGACTCCGGCGGGGACCAGGATGGCGATTGCCACACTGGAAAATCATCTGTACTGGATCGACGAACAAGGGAAGTTACTGTGGGCCGCCAGCGCTCCGGAGACAATTCGCGAACTGGCGGTCGGTTCCGCCGGTGAAAATCTGTTTCTAGGATTGCAATCGGGGCGGATTCTGAATCTGTACTGGAACCCTGGACACTGAGGCAGGAAACCGCTGAAATTCGGAACAGAGTTTTGACCGGACCCCCGATTTAAGGCTATACTTAACAGACTATTTCCATTCTTTGCGGGCTCGAAAGAGGGACGTTTCGGTCTCATCATCCGGGTCCATTTGCGTTCGCCCCATCGTCCAGAGACTTCATGTCAGACACCGAATTTCCACAAAACTCCAAAATCAAATCCCGAGTCAAAGCTCCTCGACAGATTGGTAAGTACCAACTGCAGAAGCGACTTGGAGCGGGGGGAATGGGGGCGGTTTTTCTGGCGACGGACGAAAAAACCAAACGCAGTGTCGCTCTGAAGGTTCTCCCACGCGACAAAGCCGCCAACGATGTCCTGGTGAAACGGTTTCAATCCGAAGCTCACGCTGCTGCCAATCTGGAACATGAGAATATCGTTCGCGTGTACGAAGCGGATGAAGCGGACGGCTACCTCTATATTGCCCTTGAGTATATCGAGGGAACGGACGTCGATCAGATTCTGAAAAAACGCGAACGGATGCCGGTCAAACGCGCGGCGGAGATCATCAAGCAAGTCGCGCTCGCTCTCGATCACGCTTTCGCACAAAACATCATCCACCGAGACATCAAGCCCTCGAACATCATGATTCGCAAAGATGGAGTCGTGAAACTGACTGACCTGGGGTTGGCCCGCTCCATCGATGAAACGGACGACACCAATATCACCCGCGCCGGTACCACTGTGGGAACCGTCGATTACATGGCTCCCGAACAGGCACGAAACAGCCGCCTGGCGGATATTCGTAGCGACCTCTATTCTCTCGGCTGTACGTGGTATCAAATGATCGTCGGTCATCCCCCCT
Organism: Planctomycetaceae bacterium; assembly: GCA_014762625.1. Classification (GTDB taxonomy): domain Bacteria; phylum Planctomycetota; class Planctomycetia; order Planctomycetales; family Planctomycetaceae; genus JABURQ01. The sequence continues at coordinate 77,819 of JABURQ010000023.1, forward strand.
ATCACGAAGGGTCCATGACCAACAAGCTTCAGGCACATGCGTCGGGGGCCATCCCCGATCCTCGGGACGAAAACCCCGATGTCCCGGAAGCGACCGTCATCATGATTCAGCAGTTGATGGCTAAAAAACCGGAGGATCGTTATCAGACTCCGGCCGATCTCCTGAAGGACTTCGAGAACAGCGCGTTGCACCGCGAGACGATTAGTGACGATGTCTTATCGGCGCTGGCGGCTTCGGAACTGACGGGAGAAATCCCCGCCGACCAGACTTCCGACGCTTCCTCTCAGGAGGCAGAAGAAGACGATTCCCCCACGAGACGGAAAAAGAAAAAGGGACGCCGATCTCCATCGTCCTCCCCAAACAGTTCGACCAACGACTCCGGTGGGCAGCGAGCGCTTCCTCCACGTACCCGGCCATCGACTGGTCAAAAACCGAAGACCTCCCCAGACGAAGATCAGGAGAAGGTCAGTTTCCTCAATTCCGACGCGGTAAAATATCTGGCCATCGCGGGAGCGTTCGTCGGCGTGTTCATCGGAATCTGGTACGTGTTGTCTTCGTTGGCTTCCGGTCTGGATCCCGGCGGGACGTTACAAGTTGGAGAGTCGCAGCGACAAACTGCTCGAGATTTGATCGGTCAGGAATCCGCACCTCCCCCCAGCCTGAAGAAGGGGTCCGACTCCCAGACCGACACGCAGCCAACTCAAGTGACACTCTCCGGCCCCGACCAGAGTTCCGACAATTCGGACGCCCCCGTTTCGACGGTCCTCCTGACTCCCCCAACCGCACGGGTGAAGCCGCCGCATTGGTCGCGACAGGTCCCGATGGCGGATGAAATCGGAAAACTTCTGACGGACTGGAAACTGAAGCCGCGAACCGTTGGTCGCTGGCAAAACAGCATCGGTGCTTTCGGAAACCTGGAGACCGCCTGTGCGGATCTCCCGTCAGGCAACGTTTGGCTGCAACTCGTCGGTCCCGGACCGTTTCTAATGAGTCCTCAATCCTTTCGGGGACGCAACGTCGTCATCAGCGCCGCCTCGAACGACGTCGAACCAATCGTTGTGTGCGCGGCGTCAAAACCTCAGGCGGAGTTCCTCGCCGTACAGCAAGGGACTTTGTTACTCGCCGGCGTGAATCTGGTGATCGACGCTCAGCAGTTTCCGACCACCGGCCCTGCGAGCCTGTTGGCTGTGACGCAAGGAAACCTTCATTTACGCGACGTTTCTTTAACACTCTACGGTCATCGCGATGCCCCAACCTTTGCGATCTCGCAGTCCCAGTCTGCAAACTCCCAGGAGCAAAATCAGACCCTCATCGACCGTTCTCTCATCCGCGGGCATTGGACATCGCTCCACCAATCCCAGTCACACTTTTCCGCCGTGATTGCGAATTCGCTGTTGGTCACCGATCAATCTCCGGTTTTGAAAATCGACTCCCAGGCATTGAATCAAAAACAGGGCAATCATTTTCGTACTTTGGAAATCGTCAAATCGAGTTTGATCACCTCATCGGATGTGATGCTCGCGGCCTCAAGCGACGACCCCGTCAGGTTACATGTCACGCTCGATTCCACCCAGATGGTTCATTTCGCGGACTCCGATCGGGCGTTGGTTCGTCTGGAAAACTGGCCCGTCAGCGCGTCTCCGGCAGCCGGACAGTCCTCAGCAAATCATTTTCTCTGGGAAACCACATCTTCCAGCCTGGTGGGTTGGAAAACTCTTGTCGCTTCCTCGAGCGACTCTTCAACTCCGGTCTCTTCGGTGGACTCGTGGGAAAGGTTCTGGGGCGATCCTCTGGAACTGGCGGCTAATGCCTCGGAGACGTGGAATGCTCCACAGCCCGTCGACAATGCCAGCTTCGACATTGCTGCCTGGGCTAATGGGGACTCCTCAGTGGGATGTCCGGCAACGATGCTCAGTCTGCCAAAAGCAACTCAGCAACGAACGGCAGCCGCGATTTCCGGTTTGCGTCACCCTCAACCGGTCAGTCTTCCTGTCAAACCTGTCGCTACGGTGGAGTTAAACCTGGATAAAACGAACCTGGACGATGTGCTGGCAAAAACCGATTGGAAAAGCGGCACGCGGTTCCTGCTTTCGGGGACCAAGAGTGAAGAAATCTCGGCGGTGGAGGTCGAGGGGCGGTCTTTCATTCTGGAAATGGCTCCCGATCAACCAGAGAGTTTTGAAATCCTCTCTCGCAGCAATCAGAAAAGTTCGCTGTTCACAGTCCGCAATGCCTCCGTGCAACTCAAGAACGTCAAAATCCGCATCCCCAATCGTGCACCCAGAGTGTCACAACCGACCTGGCTAGTTGACGTCTCGAACGGCAGCTTGCTGATTGAGAACAGTAGTCTGACGGGACCGGATATTGTCAACCAAAACCATCAGGGTCTTATCCGCTGGGAGACGGGAACCGGTCGTTCCCTTCCCGAATCAGTGAAGCAACCGCATGTGCTGCGGATGGAGAACAGTTTTTTGAGAACCCGTGGTTCCACCGTGTCTCTGTCGGCTGATTCCGGGCTGGTGCAAGTCTCCAACAGCGTGGTCGCTGCGGAAGGAGTCGCGTGGGATTGCGAACTGCTCGGCGGGACTCAAGCATCACCGACAATTTTCGATCTCAAGTATTCCACTTTTGCAGCCACGCAGGCAATCTGGAATCTTCACGGAACGCCCGACGACAATTCGGGGACTTATGGAGAATTTCTAGTTCGTGAATGCCTCGCCGCGAACATCGGCTCCGAAAATCAAGGACGCTCGAAGATGGCTTTTCTGGTGGCTCAACCTGCCTGGCTGGATGGAGTCAAGTTGTTGTGGTGGGGACGCGGTAACGGCTACTCAACATCGATTTCCTGCTTTATGAAACCTCCCGGAGCCGACGGCGAGTCCCAGCCCCTCGATCGTTGGCTGGCGTTGTGGGGACCGTTGAACGTTCAGAAACCGTTGTATTCTCCCGATGGTGTGATTTTCGCGGGAGCCGACATTGCCGCCGCCGAGATTCCCGCCGAATACTTTTCTTTGGATGCTCGGGCACGTGCCGCTTCCTGCAGTTCCGCCGGGGACGCGCTTGGCGCGCGTCCCAAGACATATGCATTT
>JABURQ010000117.1 GCA_014762625.1 Planctomycetaceae bacterium
CTCTACGCCCTGCACAAAACCAAACACGCGCTTGTCGGATGATGTTATCATCAACAACGCGCGCTAGAACTCGAAGAACCAAAAAATCGCCCCCATTTCCCCTCTCCTCGTCCGAGAAACTGGACCACGACCGCAATCGCAAGAACCGGAGCGACGAACATCAGGATGGTAAGAGAAGCCTGAAGACAGCAGGACTGAAATCCCCGAGAAATCGCTCCCGTGAAAGGTCCCCCCACTGTCCCTAAAGTAGTCTGCCAGACCCGTCGATCGTGTAAGACGGAATCATCCAGTCCCGCGTCGGTGATGAAATAGGTCCAGGCCATAAACAGGCTCAGTAAGCAGGCAAAAAGGATGAGATGCGATCTCGACAGGTGATTGTGAAAGTATCCCATCGTTTCATCTCCCGCAAAGAAGATTTCGGGATTGACCATCTCAACCAAGGCAGATGGCTTGCAGCGATCCACGTCGCCCAGACATTCAATAGCAGTAGTGTATATCATTCGAGTATAAAGACTTTCTTTTGATTCACCAAACAATTCTCTCACGATCCTCCCTACCAGACAGCATTCTCTTAAGAAGCGTCTGTTCCGGGTTTCAGCAAAGATTGCTGAAACTGATACCCGACTTCAGGACTGTGGAGAACCAGCTTGACTTCGCTCTCTGTACAGAGTGGAGTGAAGAAATCAATGTTATTTCTTCTCACAAGGTTTCTCCCATGCCTCGCACGTTCTTAATCTGCCTCCTGCTGGTTGTTTCAAAAATCTCCGTCGCCGCGGAACTGACTGCACCCAACGTCCTCTTCATCGCTGTGGATGACTTGCGACCGATGCTCCACTGCTACGGCGAAGAGCACATGGTTACGCCGAACATCGATAAACTGGCCAACTCATCGACGCTCTTCGAACGGGCTTACTGCATGGTGCCGACATGCGGCGCATCGCGGGCATCGATGATGAGCGGAGTCCGTCCCGCCTATAATCGCTTCGTCAATTACCTGACTCGCGTTTCGGAGGATTCTCCCGACACAAAAACAATCAACACTCATTTCAAGCAAAACGGTTACACCACTCTCTCTAACGGCAAGATATTCCATCATCCCGACGATCAGGCGCACGGCTGGTCGAAGCCGGCTTGGAGACCGAAAGGAGTTCCGACATATCGGCATCCCGAGAGCCTGCGAATTGTCGAAGAACGCAAAAAAATCAAAGGACGCCGCAATCGAGGCCCGGCGTACGAATCCGCCGACGTGGACGATGAAGCGTACGCGGACGGCTTGGTTGCCAAAAAGACCATCAATGATTTACGCCGATTGAAAACAGAGGGCCGGCCGTTTTTTCTGGCGTGCGGATTCTTCAAACCGCATTTGCCGTTTGTGGCCCCGAAAAAATACTGGGACCTCTACGACTTCGAAAAAATCCAACTCCCCGAGACCTATCACGTCCCTGAAAATGCTCCCGCGGTCTCAATTCACAACTCGGGAGAACTTCGGGCGTACGCCGGGATCCCGGCGAAAGGCCCGGTGGGCGACCTGACGGCGCGGAAACTGATTCACGGCTACTATGCCTGCGTCAGTTATACCGACGCGCAAATCGGGCGCGTACTGGAGGAACTCGAACGCCTTGAGCTTGCGGACGAGACGATCGTCGTGCTCTGGTCGGATCACGGCTGGAACCTGGGAGAACATACTCTGTGGTGCAAACACAGTTGTTACGAAACGTCGATGCACATCCCGCTCCTGATTCGTGTACCGGGAGTCACCGATGGAGATCGGACCGACGCGTTGGTGGAATCGATCGACCTCTATCCCACTCTTGCGGAACTGGCGAATCTGGAACGACCAAAGCATCTGGCGGGAAGAAGTCTGGTGCCGTTATTGACCGAACCGCAGCAGACATGGAAGCCGTTCGCCATCGGTCGCTATCGACAGGGAGACACGTTAAGAACGGTCGACTATCGCTATTCCGAATACACTCAGCCCAATGGCAAAACGCTGGGCCGCATGCTGTACGATCATCGGACCGATCCGGAGGAAGACAAAAACATCGTCGATGTGAATGCCCTGTCGGCGGAAGTGGAACGGCTGGGAGCTCTGCTCAACAAAGAAAAAGGGAAACCCAACCCCCCGAAGAAGAAGCCTGCAGCGAAGTAATCACCACGGGGCTTCCATGCGGTCGACGATTTGAGCGGCCAGTTTGTCGATCGCCTGTTGCGTGGCCGTCGCCTGCGATTGCCCCAGTTCCGGAGAGAACGCCGCCGTCGAATCGAGCGACAAGCCGAGTTGATCGAGCGGAATCGTCTGCTCGGCAATCACATTTCCGTTGCGCAAGTCTTCCCAGACGACACGCACCGCAAACGAGGCTTGCAGTGATCGCGGATCGCCGAAACCGTTTTGGCTGAGAACGTCTTTGCGGACATCGACGATTCGCCCCACTAGCCGCGTATCCGCGTGGGGTTCTTTGGCGATCCTGTAAGGCGTTCTCGCTTTGATTTCGTTTTGAACCGCTTCGGTCAGCTGATATTCAAGCCCACGACGAGGGCTGTTCGTTTCGAATACCGGGACCGCCACGGTTCGGACGTCATTCGCGTGGAACGATCCCATGACGTACCCACAGCCGGTGTTGCCACAGACGCTCAGCTGCAACAGCAGAAAAAACCAGCGGGTCTTGAAACGGCGGGACATACAAAACCAAAGGTTGTGAAAAAGGATTTACAACTTCACCCGCCCGGTTTCGTCGTAGGGACGATCCTGGGTTGGGGTCGGGTTCGGGGACGCGGACGGTGGTGGATCGGAATTCTCATCCGAAGAGGATCCTTCCGAGGAACCGTCCGCCTCTTCGGGTACTTTCTCCAACCGCGGGAACAGGCTCCAATTCCAGTTGCGCGGTGAGGATTTCGACTTCGCCTCAGGTGAACTGATCTCATTGGTGGCCAGGAATTGGCGAGCGCTCTCCGCGTATTTGGTGTCGGGATAAAGTCTCAGGATTTCGCGGCAGTAAATCGCCGCCGAGTCGGGACGATTTTTCTTGTTGTAAAATTCAACCCGCGCCCATTCCCGTTTCGCTTTCGCTTCTTCGATCACTTCCAGTTCTTTTTTCAATCGGCCGCGGAGTTCGGAATCGGGCCACATGCGAAGCGCGGACTCTTTGAGTTGCTTGGATTCCTCCAGTCGCGTCCCGTCGTAACTGGTTCCTTCGTAACTCATAAGTTTGACGTGTGAACCGAGAATAAATGAATCCTTGAAGTGCGGGCTGTCAGGATAATTTTGACGCAAGGCGGCAAAATATTCGTCGGCGCGAACGCTATCTCCCTCGCGGAGGTAGTGACTGGCGGTCATCATTAACGCATCATCCGCCAATTCACTGGTCGGATCGTTGAGCCAGATCGACTTGAGGGCTTCCAACGCACGTCCCTCAGTATCGAACGCGGGACGTGTGGAATCGTGGAAGTTCGGCAAAAACGGAACGGCGAGCGTCGGATCCCAGGAATCCCGTTTGTGTTCGGGAACGGACATTTTGGTCGCTTTATCGAGATTGGACGCCAGTTGAATGTCAGTAGTCGAGACGACATCCGGAAAATCCAACCAGATCCCGGCGATTGTGAACATGCGACTGCTCACTTTTCGCTGATGTCGAGTCGACGGGAAGTCGTTCGATAACTCTGCGAACGCATCCGTCGCTTCGGGATACCGCTTGGTTTGATAGTAGAGTTCCCCCAGCAGGAAGAGTGCATCTTCCTTGACGGCGTAATCTTCGTATTTCTTGACGATTCTCTTCAACTCGTCTTCGGCGGTCTCCCAGTCACGCTTTTCGTAAATTTGTTCGGCCCGTTTATATTCATCGCGTCCGAGTTCGTAGTACCGGGGGTCGCGTCGCAACTCTTCGTGATCGGTTTTCTTGGTCCAGGCAATCATACGTTCGAGCGGGCCCTGGACATCGCTGGTGTCGGACATCGCTTCGATTCGTTCGTCTTCGGGATCGCGTCCAAACAAACTGAACGAACTGCAGCCCGGCAAGATCACAAGACTCGCGCAAAATGCCAGCGCGAAAATCAGACGAGAATGTGAAATGGGACGTCGATCCATCGGTTTCACTTTTTCAATTGTCCAAACTCATCCTTGAGTCGGAAAGTTATCGGATGGGAGGATCGGATTGATCGCCCTGAACCGGGCGGGATTTGTAACAGATTTGACGAACGAGGGGGAGAGGAAATATCAAATGACGGCATTATCGGGAAAGGGTTTGTAAATATCGCAATGTCTTCGGACGCCTCCCCAAATCGTAAGAGACCGCCGATGTCGTCACGTTATTCATCTCGCGCAACACCTTTTCGTCGAGTCGTTCGGGCTCGATCGCTTCCGGCTCTGACAATTGTCTCAGCCAGCGGACCGCTTCCAACCCAATGCGATTGTTCTCGTAATCCCGGGTCTGACAGCGACGGCACAATAACCCTCCCTGTGATACCCAGTAAGCAAACGGGGCCCCTTCCTGGGTGGACCGTTCACATTTCAAACACGTTTCAAAATTCGGTAAATGACCGATTTCCCGCAGTAATGCCAGTTCGAACAGAATGATGGCCAGTCGCGGTAACGACGCTTCATCATCCAGACGAACCAAGGCCTGCAAAGCGGCTTTATACAATCCAGGATGCGGATCGAACTCTTCATTCAAACCGTCCAGTAATTCCGCGAGATAATACCCGCCGTACAACCGGATTAATTCCTGATGAGTATTCTGAAACCGTTTCTTTAATCGGGATTCGGTCAATATCCCCAGACTGCCTGAGGACTTGCGGATGAAGACTATGTCACAGACGGAAAGCAGGTCAAGACCAGACTCGAACGGGCCTTTAAGTCGTTTAGCTCCTTTGGCTAAGAGCGGAACCTTGCCGAATTCGTGGGTATAAAAAGTGACCACCCGACTCGTCTCCGAGAAATCGACCTGCCGAATGATGATGGCTTCCGTTTTTTCCATCGACATGATTCTCTAGGCTCGGCCTTATTCCCTCGGGGCTCTGGGTTTGCATCAACACCCGGATGATTTAGACTTTTTGAAACACAATAGCACGCGCCTCGCCGGCACCCACCATCCTCAATATCCGTCCTCGGCTTTTACAGCCCGCCTCGCCGCATGTCATGCCCGACAGTTTCCCCACTTATCTCCAAGCCTCCGCAAGAGTTGGCGACGGTCGAGAAGATATCATAATCGATGGGGCGAAATCTCACGAGTCCGAAAATTCTCGGTCTCCTTCACAATACAGGAATCGCCAAAATGGATGACCAGCCCACCACTTTTTCCGCCATCATCTTCGATTGCGACGGCACGCTCGTTGACTCGATGCCCTCGCATTACATCGCCTGGGTACAAACAGTCGCCGACTACGGCTTGACCTTCGATGAAGATCGCTTTTATGCCCTGGGGGGTTGGCCGACAATCAAAGTCGCTCAACTGGTCATCGAGGAAAACGACCTGGATGTCTCGGCCCAAAAGCTCACCGACATCAAAGAAGCCCGTTTTGAAGAGAATCTCGACAAAATCAAGATCATCCAACCAGTGGTCGATGTGGTCGAAGAGTACTATGGCAAACTTCCGTTAGCGGTGGGAACGGGAGCCATCGACCGAATCTGTCGGGAAATGCTGACGCACGTCGGCTTACTCGACCGATTCGAGGCAATTGTCGCCGCCGATCACGTGCAACATCACAAACCGGCACCCGATACTTATCTGGAAGCCGCCCGGCAACTGAGTATTCCCGCCGCAGAATGTCTCGTTTACGAAGATACCCAACCGGGAATCGAAGCCGCGCTCGCAGCTGGGATGCAAGTCGTCGATGTCCGGGATTTTTATACGCCCGAACGAATTACCGCGTAAGTGCGTCACCTCGAATCATTCTTCGCCGGGCGGTCGCGACATCAACGAGTCGGTCGCTTCCGCCGGGGATTTCTGCTCGTAAATCACACGGTAGACTTCCTGACAGATCGGCAAGTCGAGCCCCCGCGTTTCCGCGAGATCGTGGAGACTGCGGACGGTGGTCACCCCTTCCGCGACCGCTTCCATCGACGCCAGAATCTCATCGAGCGTTTTCCCCTGCCCCAACAGTTCTCCGACCCCCCGATTGCGGCTGTGTCGGCTGGTGCAGGTGGTGATCAAATCTCCCATCCCCGCCAATCCCGTAAAAGTTGATTCCTCGGCTCCCATCATTACGCCGAAGCGGGTCATTTCCACCAGTCCCCGAGTCATCAAGGCGGATTTTGCATTGTCGCCGTACCCGAGCCCGTCACAAATACCGGCGGCAATCGCGACAACATTTTTCAGCGCTCCCCCCAGCTCCACACCCACCAGATCGGAGTTGGTATAAACCCGAAATCGATCGGTATTGAACCGTTCCTGAACGATTCGGGCCATCGACAAATCGCCGCAAGCCGCGACGACACTCGCCGGAAGGCGCCGGGCGACCTCTTCGGCGTGACTCGGACCGCTGAGTGAAATCGTCACCCGTTCGCCCAGAATCTCGTTGATGATCTGGCTGGGGCGGAGAAATGTCTCGTTTTCGATTCCCTTGATCACACTGACCACCGGACGTCCCTCAGTCAGTGCGGGAGCCAGACGTTCCAAGGCCGATCTCAGAAACTTGGAGGGGATCGCAGCCACCAGCATATCCGCCCCCTCGATTGCTTCCGTGATTTCACCGGTGGCGGTGATCCGGTCATTCAAGGTGATTCCGGGGAGAAAGTGTCGATTCTCATGGTACTGATTCAGGTCGTCCGCTTGAGCCGACTCGTGACACCACATGCAAACCGATTGACTGGGATTTTCGGTGAGGACCGTGGCGCATGCGGTCGCCATCGCTCCGCTACCGAGAATGGTGATTTTTGTTTCCGACATCGATAGACATCCTTCGACTCAGGGCCGGGAATTGAGGATCGCGAAAATAACGACTCGCAGCCGTGATTCCAATCCCGTCTGGTGTTTCATTTTCCACAGGTGTTTCCCAAATATTCGCGAGCGTCTTTCTCAACATCGTCAATCTCGATGTCCTGAATACCGGAGAAACCCATCAATCAACAGGCGTTCTGCCGCCGAGAATCTCACGCTCTTTCTGAAAAACCAGCGGCGGTCGATCCGATTTGGAGATCGTTCACTCAGCCTAACTGATGTTCTCACAGAGGGATATACCCTCGGCCCTGACTCCGAAAGGTTGAGGAAATTCTCGGAAATCTTCCCGGCTGTCGGTTTTCTGTCGTCAGATCTTGAAATTGATGTTGACCAATTTCTGATTTTTCACGAAATTTCCGCTCCCATCAGCGACGGATCTCTCCCCAATAGGCTCCGTCGTCTGTTTCCCGCATGCAAAAAGCAGGTGTTCCCGTGAAAAAATTGATCACCTTCATCGCCTTGATTCTCTGTCAGGTTCCGGCGCTCTCCGCTCAATCGACGAGCGCAGGGTCACCCAAAGAGCAGAGTCCCCGATATTTTTCCGAAAACCTGTCACCCGACATGCTGTCGGGCGAACGAGTCCAACGAGACTTCCTTGTTCGCGGTCAGACACCCACCTTCGATGACGGCAACGGAGGCTCTCCGTTCTTCGATGATACCGGCACCAATTTCAACGAAGGGACCACTGGAGAGCAATTTGCTCAGCCCATCGTCCCGGCTCAGCCCATCGTTCCCGGACAGCAGGTCGATCCGTTCCTGAATCCTCAATCCATGTACGGACCGCCCCCCGGCGGTATCCAGGCCTTTCCCGGCGTCAACGGACCGCAACCGTATCGGTTCGGTTGGACGCTACGTACTGAGTTTGAATATCTCGCCGATCAGTCACTTCAGCTCGGCGGAGTTCCGTCCGGCTCGATCGAATCGTTCGGTTTAAATGTGGAAGCCCAAAACGCCATGCCCCTCGGTCCCGGCGGCTGGGTCTTCGTCCACACTCCCAACATGATGTGGCGATCGGTCAACGGCCTCACAGGTACGCTGGCCTCGGTGGACGACCTGTTCCAGTTCGGCTGGGACTTGAAACTCGTCAGTCCTTCCGTAGGAGGCTGGGGTATGGAAGTCGCTTTCGAGCCTTCCATCAACAGCGATCTGAACGGAGGACTCGATGAAAGCTTCGGGATCAATCTCGATGGTCGCGGTGCCTTGATGTGGCAATGGGGACCACAACTGACCTGGGTCGGCGGGATCATGTATCTCGATCGCGTCCACGATCGAATTTTACCTTATGCGGGGGCTGTCTGGCGTCCCGATCAACTCTGGGAATTCCGTATCATGTATCCGGAATCACAAGCCAAACTCTTCCTCGGAAACTACTACGGATGGTCGCACTGGCTGTATTCTCGCGTCGAGTTCCTACACTCCGAAGCCTATCAGATCGAAGCCTTGACTCCCGGAACCGTCGATACACAACTGCAAATCGAAGACATGCGAGCCACACTCGGGTGGCAATTCGATAACGGCGTGATGGCCGGCTTCCTGGAAGGTGGTTGGATTTTTGAACGCGATGTCGACCTCGGACGTCCGGTGGGAGTCGCCGGAGACATCGATTCCGGCTTCATGGCGCGAGCCGGTTTACGATTTTAGAATCACTCTTCGGAAGACAAACAATCACCCCGTCGTGAAATCCGCGGCGGGGTTTTTGCTGCGCACGAAAAAAACCGCCCGGCGAATTCGGCGAGCGGTTCGTTATTCCATCGTCCGCGATGAGGACTACGACTTGGGACACACGGTCATCGACATCGAGCGTCCGCTTTCCATATACGGAGCCCGTTCGATATCAGCGACGTCTTTCAGACTTTCGCCGATCTCCTCAAGCATTTCGCGTCCACGTTCGTGATGAGCGTTTTCACGTCCTCGAAAGAGAACGTTGATTTTGACTTTGTCTTTACGGTTCAGAAACTCACGCACTTTTTTCATTTTGAAATCGATATCGTGCTGACCGGTTTTGGCCCGCAGACGAATCTGCTTCAATTGTTGCTGGTGAGTCTTTTTAGAGCCGCTATTCTGTTTCTTCCGACGTTCGTACTGCACCTTACCAAAGTCCATAATCTTACAGACAGGAGGTGTGTCGTCGGGATTGATCTCGACCAGATCGAGCTCTGCTTCCTGCGCCATTTTCAGAGCGTCTTCAGTGGCCATTTCACCCAGCATCTCTCCCTCCGCATTGACAACGCGTACCGGTGAGATCCGGATATCTTCATTCAAACGTGGTTTTCCTCGAATCGTCGGACTCCTTATTCAAAACTGAAATACAAAACCCCGGACACCAAAACGGTTTCCGGAACACTTAGTTCTATCATGCCCGACCGGAGGGCTGCCAGTCAAGCAGTGGACAATTTTCCCCGCAAACTGAGAGAGTTATCGATATTCCCGGCCCTGAGGGACCGGATCTCCAGAAGTCAGGTTCGCTCGCGCCACATTCCTGAAGATCGACAGTCTCAGTCGCGAAACTTGAACGCCGGTATTTTACCTCTGATTTTCAGGATCTCAAACTGATTTCAGGCGATGTTGCAGGAGTTTCTGAGCGTTTTTCCTCGCATCCATCCGAACCTTCCCGTGGTCGGTGTGTCTCGTCGGACGATTGGGGAAGACATCGTTTATGTCCTCCGACCGAAGATCTCAGAACTCATTCTGAAGAGAAAGACCTCTCATGCGTGCCGGCCCTATGCTCAGTTCGGTCATTCGACCGTTGCCAAGTGATCGCCCATTGTACGCGCCCGCTCCGAGGAGTGATTCATCATGCCCGCCACCATCATCGAACAACAGGAATCCCGCAATCGCACGTTAGCCCGACATCTCCGCGCACTCGGTCTGCGCTCGCCTGAAGAATATCGAGAGTGGTATAACCGACACGGCTTTCGCCGTAAGCTTCACAAAGGCTCCGCTTCTCGACGTCGGGAACTGAAATTCGCTCGCGAACAAAGAATTCAATCTGCCCTGCGACATCGTCGATTTTGCTACGCCGCCGATGAACAGCCTCGTCCCCGTCTCGTGGACAACAAGGGCGGCAAGAACACCTCTCCCGCTTTCGAGCAACTGCTGTTGATACGTCGGACGCGCGACTACGATCGCGAAGGGTATCAGCCGCGACTTCATCGCCGAGCCGCTTTGAAATTAATAAGACACCTGGAATCACAACACTCCAAATTGCTGACCCTCGAACCGGTTGGAGATTACGGAATGACCTGGCTGGAAACGCTCGCCACGATTTCCGCGTATCACAAACACTGGCTGCGTCCCATCGAGGATTGGCGTTCCGGGGGATACTCCGTCGAATGTCAGTTTCGACGTTTGATCAAGCATCTGTTTGTTCGCTACGACGAAATCCCCGCTTGTCTGGAATGCTGCTGGCAGATGCTGAACGATCATCGCGGGAACCGTCTGCGCGATTTGTTTCTCCATCTGGGAGCAGGAAAAAACGTACGCCACTGGTCGTTACCGATTCCCTACACCAAAAAAATGTCGCATCACTTCATGCACGCACCGGACAATATTCTGCCCGTTCACACCATCCGCTGGGGACAGGTGCGCGGCCTGGGAGTGAAACTACATCATGCGGTCGAGATCCTGAAATCGCGTCTGGGAGAGTTATTCGAAAACGAAGAGTTCTGGCTGAGCTTCTTCCATTGGCTCGCCGATCATCCCGACTTCGACGAACGCTTCCTGCGACTGGTAATCGATTACGTGCACTATCAACGATTCGTGCCCCGACTCGATTGTGATGCAGGTCCGGGATTTGGGACTCCCGCCCAACCGAATCTCTCAATGCATCGACGCGACCCACAACGGTTAATCGAAGCCGCCCAACGCTGGCAACGCGAGTTGGAACAGCAGGAACCTCTCCAGGATCAAAGTTGGGGACATGCCGCCATCGTTCCCTTTGCACAAGCCGAGGAAGACTCGGGTTCGCTACATCGGGGCTGGACGATCCGTCAATTGATGACCTCCGACGAATTGGTTCACGAAGGTCGGGTGATGGATCATTGCGTGGCAACCTATATTTCGTCATGCCTGGAAGGAACTTCCACGATTTGGACGCTCGAATATCACGTGGGTTCGAAGTCGCGAAAATTACTGACCATCGAAGTCGATCCGCGGCATCGGGAAGTGATTCAGGTCCGCGGCCGCTCGAATCGCGAAGCTAACGAGCAGGAGCGTCGGATTCTCGAAAACTGGGCCCGGGCCGCGTATCTGCGCCTCACACCGCAAGAATGGTAGATCCGAGATTGGAAAGAGGGAGGATCCTATCGATTTGATAAGATAACCCCTAAAAAACCGAAGATTTCCTCGGCTGGAGAGGATTGAAGTTTTTTGCGCAGAGATCTAAACTGTGGGACTCTACGAACTCGCAGAGGGCCGGATAGAATCGGCTCGTTCCTTGAAAGACAATGACATGAAAAAAGGCATCCATCCCGACTATCGTGAAGTCGTGTTTCTCGACACCTCAAGTGGCGAAAAACTGCTCACTCGTTCGACCATCAAAACCGAAGAAACCATCGAACACGAAGGGAAAGAATATCCCCTCGTGAAGGTGGAGATCTCGGCGTTCTCTCACCCCTTCTACACGGGTAAGATGAAGTACGTCGACTCCGCCGGTCGCGTCGAAAAGTTCCAGAAGAAATACGGCTGGGGCAAGAAAAACGAAGACGCCCAAGAGACAGCCGAAGCGTCCAAGTAGCTCGTTGACCACAAC
>JABURQ010000188.1 GCA_014762625.1 Planctomycetaceae bacterium
CGGGAAACGACGTGTGGCGTTTGCCGCCCCGTTTCCGGGGAAGATCATTTCGCTCGATCTGGAGAAGGTCGGCGGCGCCATCACCTGCCAGAAAGACTCCTTCCTCTGTGCCGCATTGGGAACCAAGATATCGATCGCGTTCCAGAAACGTCTCGGGGCCGGTTTCTTCGGCGGAGAAGGGTTCATCCTGCAACGACTTCAGGGAGACGGCAAAGCCTTCGTACATGTCGGCGGCACGGTCGTGAAGAAAAAACTGGAAGGGGAAACGCTGCGCGTCGATACCGGATGTCTCGTCGCGTTTACCGACGGTATCGACTACGACATTGAGCGGGCCGGAAGTCTCAAGTCGATGTTCTTCGGCGGAGAAGGATTGTTCCTGGCGACCTTGCGCGGCACGGGAACTGTCCTGCTGCAAAGCCTGCCATTTTCTCGACTCGCCGACCGCGTCTTGCAACACGCTCCGTCAGCCGGTGGTTCAAATCAGGGCGAAGGCTCAGTGATCGGCGGTCTGGGGAATCTGTTTGGCGATTGAGAGATGTTGAGCCTGCTTCATTCTCAGTTGATGGTACTGCAAGGTGGCAAGAGCCCCATCAACATCCTTTAACGTAGAGATTGTCGTCACCTACAGATTTCGCACTCAACAAAAGGTGTTTCTTCTGGCTGCTGCAACCAGCTCAATCATTCTTTCAAGGGTAGCCGGTCTGCACTCACCGGGTCATTTCTCAAATCCGGTTTTTTTCTCGGCGGACTTCTCCAGTTGGGCTATCCTATCGGGGATAAGTTGCAAACCGTCCACTGAAACGAATCCATTGACCGATTCATTGGAAATGGTCAGCGTCAACTTCTCACCTTTAGCGAGCTTCAAGCGAGCGAGGCTAAGAGGCAAGCCGTTTTTGACAGCAGGATTTCGTTGATTGACTTTCACATTCATCGTCCCTTGGCGGGTGATGATTTTAACGGGAACGTTTGACGCTCTATTTTCGTGATGTGTGTAGAACAGTCGTATTTGATAGATCCCTTCCTCGGGAATGGTGATCTCAAATCGAGCGTTTTTTTCTCCTCGTCCGGTTCGCCCATCATGCCGGTACGACGGACCAATCCAGGGAGGTTGTGCCCGACTCATGGTCCATTGACCTTCATAGGTTGCTTGCGTTTCATCAAGTACCAGACCGGGAAGACTTTCGGGTTGATTGATGTGCGACTGACGCACTTGGTCTGACCCTTCCCACGTCAGAATCTGACCGTCGGAAAGCAGGCGTGCTTTCAACCGTTCATAATCGATTTCTTGAACTGCGATTTCATCGTCAATCGCCAGACACGCGGCTGTGGCCGCCGACTGACTCGACACCATGAAAACAGGTTCCATACGGATGCTGGCAAAAGCGGAATGACTGGCTGATAACGCAAAGGTCACGAACAGATTCTGACATTCATCCCGTTTGGGGACAATGGCGCGATAACTGATCTGATAGGGGCCAAAGCCTCCGCGTCCGGTGGCGATTTTTCCCTCACGTGTGACAACTCCGCCTTTGACGATTCGCCGGATCTCGTGCGCATCGGTTCCATAAGACCCCAAGCCGATCGAGTCGGCTGCGACCTCTCTTCCGAAGGTGTGGTGTTCGGTCATCACAAAATCGCTCACCATTCGGCGACCTTCGCGGATATAAAGTTGGTGCGGCCACCCCTTCGTTTCGATGAACTCGTCTTTAGGTAATCCAAACCGGGAAGCATCCTGTTTGACTTTCTCGGGAACGCGCGGATCGGTGGTGAGAAAATGAAACAATCCCCGATGGTAGTCTTCAATCTTTTTTGCGATGAGCTTTCGCTCTTCGTAATCGGCTTCCGGCCAATTCCAGTTCTCACCCGGTAGATTTCCGCCGAAAGTGGCGGTGTTGAAGTCCCATTTCTGATTCGGAAGTGGGTCGTGTTTACTGAACCAGCGCAAATCCATGTTGTCGCCGTTTTTTAGGCAAGCCTGGATAAATCGGACGACCAGTTCATAGTCTTCTGCACGATAGTCCTCGGGAGGTGCGATGGCGATTCGGTTGGCGGGATCGTCGGTCAAACAAAGACGATAGCAATAAGCCTGAATTCCGGCGGCCGCTTCGCCAGGAGTACCGGGATCTCCGGGATTGACGAGATTGAGCAACCCACTGGTCGGGTCACCCGGAACAACATAAGGATCCAGAGGAAAGTCCCGATCCCAGACTCCCTGGCCACCGGGAACGCGGCCATTATCTCCCGGCTTCAGGTGTCTTGTGCGAGGTCGATATTTGGGTGAGTAATAAATGCCGTTGTAGCGCTCCCCATACTTCCGGTTTCCTTCCCGCATCAAGGTATAACTTACCTCGGCCGCCGCCATCAGGTCCCCTTCGTAGGTGGTGTCGATGAACATTTTCGCGAGGATGTATCGTCCACTTTCCAGATGCAGTGCTTCCAGACGTTTCCCGTTGAATTCAACCTCAGTCAGACGAGCCTCTTTCAGCAGAATCACGCCCGCTTCCCGGACCATCTGATCGAAGAGTTGTTCGGCAACATGTGGTTCGATGGAGTAAGCTCCACCGGTTGCCGGCCCGCCATTACCCTGGAATTTCTGTCCCCAATTCAAAGTTTTGCCATACGTCGCCACCAGACGAGTAAAAAACTCCCTGGTCAAGCCTCCAATAGATCGAGGATCGCCGATATCGACGGCACTCAATCCCCCAGATGTCATCCCTCCCAAATTTCTTCCCGGTTCGAGAAGAGCAACTCGCTTTCCCATGCGGGCAGCCTGAACCGCGGCGATCACTCCCCCCGATGTACCTCCATAAACACAAACATCGACTTCGATATCCTGTAAACGGGAGTTTGTTATCTGCTTTGCTAGAATGGCAGATGGTATTCCGCCGATGAACAAACAGATTACCAGAGAAACAGAGAATGCATGACGGAGAAGATTTATTCGCATTGGTTGACCGGAAAAACTGAAAACGTGTGGAAACATGATTGACTGGACCGTCTCGGACCAGACGATGCGATCGTACATCAAATTTCTCTCGAGTGTCACGTCCTAAATAGGTCAACTGATCGCACAATGCTGTCCGCGAAAGAGTCACAGAACTGATCTAGACGATGCCTGCGTACCAGAGTTAGCGTTCGGGGTTCTTCAATTTTGGATCAAAAGGTCCATTGGACCTGCCGTCCGATGACGACGCCTTCTTGAGGACCGTTCGAACGTCTCTCAAGGAGCCGCGATCGTAAGATCGCAGGGCTGATGACAGATTCAAAATCTTGATCTATGGCAATTTGGTATTTGTATTGAGTGCGTTGGATTTTGTTCTTTGATCTTGGAGTCCAGAATTCCAAAAACCAAGTACAAAGAACCAAGAACGAACTCCACCACATCTCGTGGTTCCGGCAGGCTGTTTGTAAACAATGGGGCTTTCGATGTCATACCTGATGGCCTACTCGTCTCAAGACGAGAACGCGTTATGAAGCTGGAATAGCAGCATGATTCTCGTGTTTTCGTATTTCGTATTGAGGTCTTGGCAAATTGCTCAATACGAGAAAACACGGGAATTATCAATGAAACGGGGTGTCACACCAGATGTGGGGGCAGTGTTAAGTTTGAAGTGTTGAGTTTTGAGTGGAAGGAGTCGTGTGATTCGAGTCATTTGCGGTCATCACACGGCCCCCCCCGGTCTCCCGATCGCCTCATCCCCCAATCTTCTGATGTGGTCTCACAATTGGCTGTAAACGCAACACATCGGGCCATTCCCAGACAGACGTGATTTGGAAGTTTCAGTCGAAGCGATCCAAAACAGGGCAAAACCATCGGGTTTCGTCCAAAGATCTCAATGATTCAAAGATGGGATCTTGCAAAGTTGTCATCTTTGAAAACTCTTGGGGTTCAGCCATGAAACAACAAAATCTTTTTCGAACACGGAAAGCATCTTCACAGGCAGGTAGCTGGCCATTAAGCGGACTCGTATGGGTTTTACATCAACCGCCCCGCATGCCGGGCCTGACGGTCGGGGAGATCGGGAAGTTCCGACTCATGTCCCGCCAGATCTTTGACGGTCGGAAGTTCGAACTCCCGCAGAAACTTCGGCTTGTCGTGACGTCCCGCGCGATGGAAGTCCCGCCAGATCGATTCCGCCACGAGTTGTCCCTCTTGCTGTTGTTGTTCGGTCAGATATCGGAACATCAATTCCACCAGACGATTGAGCGAAATCGCGTGCGAGCGTCCCACTTCCGCCACCGCCCAGTCACTGAAGGCAAGAAACGACTCGAACGGCGAGCCGTCGCTCCAGAGTAGCGTCACCGTCTCGACGAAGTTGCCGCTGTTGGCGGTGCGATCCCACAATTGAGCGAATCGCCGCATACGCTGGATCTCTTCGAAGGAGACGAGTTTCGTTTCCAGAATTTCGTAAGGGGGCGCCGGTGAGTAGGTCATCTTCCATTCGTCATCGTGGCGAATGATGGGCGTCCCCTTGAGTCGCTTGAGGATCCCGACCTGAATTTCGTGAGGATTCATTCCCAGAAGGCGATCGAAGCCTTGCCCGAAGCTGGTGAGGTCTTCCCCCGGCAGGCCGACAATCAGATCGGCGTGAATGTGAACGCCGGGTTGTGAGGTGAGGAACTCAAAGTTTAGCGCGACCTTCTCGTTGTCCTGTTGGCGAGAGATGAGATCGGAGACGTGATCGTTAAAGGTCTGGATGCCGATTTCAAACTGGAGCGCTCCCGGCGGGAACTGGGCGATCAGTTCACGGAGACCTTCCGGCAGTCGGTCGGGAATCATCTCAAAGTGCAGGAACATCCCCGGTTCGTAACGGTCGAGGAAGAACTGGAGAATCTGTTTCCCGATGCGAATATTGAGATTGAAGGTCCGGTCCACAAATTTGAACCAGCGGGCGCCGCGGTCATAGAGCGTCTGCATTTCCCCGAGAAATTGCTCGACGTCAAATTGACGAACGGGAATCTCCAACGCGGAGAGACAGAACTCACACGTAAAGGGACAGCCCCGCGAGGCCTCGACGTACAGCACCCGATTTTGCAGATCCTCGTCGTTGTAGAGAGCATAGGGCATTGCGATCTGGTCGAGCTGCGGCAACTCGGCGGGAATCACTTTCTGATGCGGCGGTTCTCCTGCAAGAATCTGTTCGCAGACGTTGCAGAATGTGACATCGGCTTCTCCCTGAATGATGAAATCCGCAGAGTCCGCGATGGCAAGATCATCCAGTTCGTAACTCACTTCCGGACCGCCGAGGATGATCGTGATCTCGGGGCGAAGTTGTTTGAGGGCTCCCACGATGCCGGTGAGTGGTTCCACGTTCCAGATGTAGACGCCGAATCCGACGATTTGTGGAGACTCGGCGAGAATCGCGTCGAGAACTTCCGTCGCCGATTCCTTCAGGCCGAACTCGAGAATGACCGAGCGATCCTGGAGTTCTCCCAGATTCGCCTGCAGATAGCGCAGCCCGAACGCCGTATGATGGTAACGGGCATTGAGAGTAGTCAGGACAATATCGGCCATGCTGCGATTGTAGCGAAGTTCGGAGTGAGTCTCGATGCTGCTTGTGTCCCAGCCTAAAGACCAGTTACGATAATGGACGCAGATTAGAAGCCCCACACCTGGAGAAATAGATGCGTACTCTCTTAACCCTGATGTTGATTGTCGGCGTTACGACAACCACCTTTGCCGACGACTCCCAGTACAAACTCGGTCCCGATTCCCAACGCCAGGAAGGAGTCCCGAAAGGGAAGGTCACCAAGCATGAGTGGGAAAGCCAGATCTTTGAGGGAACGAAGCGAGAATATTATCTGTACGTACCGGCTCAATATGACGGCAAGCAGCCGGCGGCCGTGATGGTGTTTCAGGACGGACATACCTACGTGAGCGAAACGGGACAATTCCGCGTTCCGATCGTCTTCGATAATCTGATTCACGAGGGGGCGATGCCGGTGACGATTGGAGTCTTCATCAATCCAGGCCATAAGGGGGACGAGTATCCCGAAAGCCGCTGGAAAGATAATAATCGCAGCTTTGAATACGATACCTTGAGTGATCAGTACGCCCGCTTTTTGCTTGATGAACTGCTGCCGCACATCGGCAAGACATACAATTTGAGTGACCGCAAAGAAGATCGAGCGATCTGCGGGATTTCCTCGGGAGGCATTTGTGCGTTTACCGTCGCGTGGGAGCGCCCGGATCAGTTTCATAAAGTCTTATCGCATGTGGGGAGTTTTACTTCGATCGCGGCGAACTTCGAAGAAGGGAAACCGGGAGGACACGATTATCCGGCCTGGATTCGTAAGACGGAACGAAAACCGATCCGCGTCTTCCTGCAGGACGGCAAGAACGACCTCAACAACCGACATGGCAACTGGTGGCTTGCCAATCTGGAAATGGCGGCCGCTCTTGAATTTCAGCACTACGACTACAAATTCGTCGGCGGTGAAGGAGGCCATAACGGCATTCACGGCGGCGCCATTCTGCCGGACTCGCTCCGCTGGTTGTGGCGGGACTGGAAGGAGACCAAATGATGCAACGACTTGTGACAACTCTGGCCCTGATCCTGGGGATCACACTCTCGCTGACCGCGGAAACGCCGCGAGAATATGGAGTGACGGCCCCACCGAAAGGGAAGTACGACGAATTTTACCAGAAATACGTCTCCGCTCAGGGGATGCCGATTCTCTCGTCCGAGAAGGTCCCCGATTATGCTTTGCTGGAAGCAGCCTATCTGATTGATATTCTGCTCGCAGGGCGTGACGACATCCGCCAGGCGATTATCAACAGCGGCACACGATTCGCGGTCATGGCTCCCGATGAATTGACGACCGACATCCCCGAACACAGCGACCTCAAACCGAAAATCTTCTGGGATCGTCGCGCTCGCGGTCTGGGAGCAACTCGTATTCGTCCCGCCGTCAGTTGTGGTGAAGAGAACCTGCTCTGCTACCCCGGCGATCCCTATCATCAGGAAAATATACTCGTTCATGAGTTCGCTCACGTGATTCATCAGATGGGCATGAACAACGTCGACAAGAATTTCCAGTCGAGACTGCAAGCGACCTACGACGCCGCGATGAAAGAAGGACTCTGGAAAGACAAATACGCAGCCAGCAACCCGGCGGAGTATTGGGCGGAGGGGGTGCAATCGTGGTTTAACAACAATCGTGAAAACGATCACGATCACAATCACGTCAACACGCGACGGGAATTGAAAGCGTACGATCCGCGTTTGGCGCAGTTGATTGAATCAGTCTTCGGATCGCGCGAATGGACTTACGTCAGGCCGGCGGACAGAGAATCGGCTCCGCATCTCGCGGGATACGACTCGCAACAGGCTCCGACATTCGCTTGGCCGGAAGGGTTGCAGGAAAAATACAATGCCTATCTCGAACAAACCGAGAAGCCGCCCGCACCGACCAAAAAAGTTCCCGCCACTCCGCAAAAAGACGAAAAATGAGTGAGTCGCCTGTCACATATGCGGACGTGGAAAGGGCGGCTGAGATCATCTCTCCGCTCGTCCATCGTACGCCGATAATGACTTGCGAAACCCTGAACCAACTCGCGGGACGCGAACTCTTCTTCAAAGGGGAACATCTCCAGAAAGTCGGAGCGTTCAAATTCCGGGGAGCATCCCATGCGGTCGCTCGTTTATCGGAACAACAACAAGCGAACGGCGTCTGTACTCACAGTTCGGGAAATCACGCGCAGGCCCTGGCGCTGGCAGCGAAACAGCAGGGGATGGTGGCCTACATCGTGATGCCCGAAAATGCGCCGTGCGTCAAAGTGGACAGCGTCAGGGGATACGGGGCAGAAATTACTTTTTGCGAACCGACACAAACCGCCCGCGAACAGGCCGCTCGTGAAATTGTTGAACGGACCGGCGCGACGTTTATTCATCCTTACGACAATCCAGACGTCATCGCCGGGCAGGGGACGGCGGCCCTGGAATTGCTCGAAGACGTTCCCGGACTCGATGCGATCATCTGCCCGGTCGGGGGCGGGGGACTCGCGAGCGGAACCTGTCTCGCCGCTCACGGCATCAATCCGGATATCCAGGTTTATTGTGCCGAGCCGGCGGGAGCTGACGACACTTTTCGATCATATCAATCAGGAGAACGCCAGCCGGTCGGAGTGCCGAATACGATCGCTGATGGCTTATTGACGTCGGTCGGCGAATTGACCTGGCCGATTCTCAGAACACACCTCGCCGATGTCCTGACCGTGACGGACGAGCAGATCGTCGAGGCGATGCAACTGCTCTGGACGCGGATGAAACAAGTTGTCGAGCCGAGCGGCGCGGTCCCGCTGGCGGCCCTATTGCATCACAAACTGCCAGGCGAAGTTCAAAAGATCGGCGTGATTCTCAGCGGCGGAAACGTCGATCTCAACAAGCTGCCGTGGTAGGTTAAAGTGAAGGTGTCTCTCAATTGAGGTAAGTCCTATGCGTCTCTTCGTTCAGTCATGGTTTCTCAGCCTCCTGCTCATCACCTCATTGGCGGCGGAAGACCTCTGTAAAATCACGGTCATCGATGCGGAGAACGGCTGGCCGGTGCCGCTGGTCGAACTCAAAACGACCAACGAGGTTCGATTCCATTCTGATAATGGGGGAGTGATCGCGTTTGATCTGCCCGAATTAATGGGACGCGAGGTCTGGTTCTCGGTGGAAGGACACGGTTACGGCGTGAAGCCGGACGGATTCGGTTTTCGCGGAATCCGGTTGAAGCCCGAACCTGGCAAGGAGTTGATTGTCAAAGTAAATCGCGACCTTCCCGGAAAACGATTGGGCAGGATTACCGGTTCCGGCCTGTACGCGGAAAGCCAGCGTTTCGGGGAACACGCCGAGTGGACCGATCAAGGCATTCTCGGCTGCGACTCGGTGCAGAACGCCGTGCACAACGGAAAAATGTATTGGCTTTGGGGAGACACCACTATCGCGAAATATCCGCTCGGTCTGTTCCATATGCTGGGAGCCACGACGGACGTTCGACCGCTCGATTCTTTCGAGCCTCCTGTGACCTTACGATATGACTACTTTCGCGATGCGAAAGACAAGCCGCGAGTAGTCGCAAAAATGCCGGGCTCCGGACCGACGTGGCTCAACGGCTTCATCAGTCTCCCCGACAAGGACGGTCATCCGAAGTTGTGCGCAACTTATTCCAAGATCAAGCCGCCCCTGACCGTCTACGAAATGGGACTCTGCGTCTGGAATGAGGAATCGGAGAACTTCGAGCGTTTTAAAGTGCTCTGGGAAAAAACAGACGAATCTCCCCAGCCGCCGCCGACGGTTCCTCAAGGTCATCCCGTTCAATACACGGATTCGGAGGGAGAGGACTCGCTTCTGTTCGGCGACCCGTTTCCGAAACTGAAGTGCCAGCCGACCTTTGAAGCGTGGCAGGATCCTGAGAAGTGGCAGGAACTCGACCCGCAGAAAACCGTTCCGCCGAAAACCGGAGGCCAACCGATCACGCCGCATCGCGGTTCCATCGCCTGGAACGCGTACCGGCAAAAATGGGTGACGGTTTTCACGCAATTCGGTGAAGATTCCTCCATTCTCGGGGAACTGTGGTATGCCGAAGCGGATTCGCCCTTAGGCCCCTGGGCCGATGCCGTTAAGGTCGTCACCCACAACAACTACTCATTTTATAACCCAAAAATACATCCTGAATTCACATCTGAAGACTCACCGGTCCTGTTGTTTGAAGCGACTTATACGGCGATGTTTGCCGATCACGCCATCCCGACTCCCCGGCACAACTACAATCAGGTGCTGTATCGATTGGATTTGGATGGAACATGGTTGTCGTCCGCTGAGTGATTGCAGTCGCAGCCTCAACCGGTGATACTGCGATAATTGAGCGAATTTCAACTGCCCGGAAGAGGATTCTCATGATGCGCATCTTGTCGAGTTTCTTTTTGATTCTGTATTTCGCATTCACCCTGAGTGCCGCCGATCAACCGAATATCCTGTTCATCATGTCGGACGATCACGCCGCCCACGCCATTGGAGCGTACGGCAGTCGTCTCGCGGCCCTCGATCCGACGCCCAATATCGATCGCCTCGCGAAAGAAGGGGCGTTGCTGGAGAATTGTTTCTGCACGAACTCGATCTGCACGCCGAGTCGTGCGACAATCATGACCGGGCAATACAGTCACACCAACGGAGTAACGACGCTGAACGGTTCGATCGAACCGGCCCGACAGACGTTGGCTCTGCAAATGAAGGCCGCCGGTTACGAAACGGCGATGGTCGGCAAATGGCATCTGAAAAAAGAACCCGCGGCCTTCAATTATTATTGCGTACTGCCGGGGCAGGGATCGTATTTCAATCCCATCTTTCGAGTCAGAGGAAAAGAAGAATGGCCCCAGAATACGCGTCGCTTCGCCCGCTATGATTCCGTCCATTCGTCCGATGCGATCACGCAGATTTCTCTCGACTGGCTGAAAACTCGAAAGTCGAAAGACAAGCCGTTCTTTCTGATGCATCATTACAAAGCTCCCCACGATAACTTCGA
Organism: Planctomycetaceae bacterium; assembly: GCA_014762625.1. Lineage (GTDB taxonomy): Bacteria > Planctomycetota > Planctomycetia > Planctomycetales > Planctomycetaceae > JABURQ01. The sequence goes on from JABURQ010000188.1 coordinate 10,510, forward strand.
GAACGCCGAACGGTACGACTGGCTCTACGAAGAGGTGATGATTCCCGAGCCGGAATCGCTCTGGAATCGGGGCGAACATGGACCGATCGGTCGCGAACTCTACGGCACATCGGTCTCGCCGCGCAACAAACGCCGCAATATGGGGCACCACATGTTCGTGCCACAGGATCTGGGGGACGAAGAGTACACGCGCACCGCGTATCAGCGTTATCTCAAGAAGTTTCTAAGTTGCGTGAAGGGTGTCGATGACGGCGTGGGACGCGTGCTCGATTATCTGGACCAGACCGGACAACTCGACAACACCGTCATCGTCTACACCGCCGATCAGGGCTTCATGCTCGGTGAGCACGATTACATCGACAAACGCTGGATGTACGAGGAGTCGCTCCGGATGCCGTTTCTGGTTCGTTATCCCAAATCCATAAAAGCGGGGACACGACTCGAGCAGCTCGTCAACAATGTTGATTTCGCCCCAACCCTCCTCGACTTTGCCAGCGTCGAAACGATGCCGGAACAGTTCCAGGGACGCTCCTTCAAGCCTCTGCTGGAAGGTAAGGAGATCAAAGACTGGAAAACGCAATCCTACTACCGCTACTGGATGCACATGGCGCATCACGATAATCCGGCACATTACGGCTTGAGAACCGAGCGTTATAAGCTGATCTTCTTCTACGGCCTGCCGCTCGATGCACCGGGAGCCCAGAAGCAGCCGACTCCGCCTCACTGGGAACTTTACGACCTGGAGAACGATCCGCACGAGATGCAGAATCTGGCCGAGAATCCGGAATACGCCTCGATCCTCAACTCGTTGAAAAAAGAACTGCTGGAAGAGAAGAAACGCGTCGGCGATCTGGACGAGAAATACCCGGCGCTGATGAAAGTCCGCGAACAGGCGTGGTGAGTTTGCTTTCTCGCTTCCTATGGTAGAAATACAGCCTCGGATTCGTCATAGTCTGGGTCCCAGAATCTCTTGCGAAGGAACGATTTGATGACAACGCGTGCGGAACAGGTGGAGGCTCTCCGCTGGGCAAAGTTCCCGGTCCTCGATGACGTATTTGTCTGTCTGGTCGATGTGGTGGGAGACGACAGT
>JABURQ010000012.1 GCA_014762625.1 Planctomycetaceae bacterium
CCGCAGTGACGAAAGATTGCCGTGTGGAGTTGTCCCGACTGCCGCGGCGCAGGTTCAACAGGGCAATCAAACTCGCACCGAGAATTAAAACCCAGATCGTCATTCCGATCAGATAACCCGCAGTGAGGCCGAACATCAGGGAGTCTCCTCACGTCGTTTGAGAATCAGAAAATAGCCTTTGGTGTTGTCGGGGAGAAGTTCCCAGCGGTCTGGTTCGTCGCGCAACTCGGGAACTTCGTCAGGCGAATGAATCCAACTGTATCGGTGGCCCGTATCGATCACGATGTAATCAGTGTCGTCAGGAACTCGCAACTCATAGCCACTCACCTTTCGGGGGTATTGGCTGTAGTCGTAACTTCGTTCGTAGTGGGTGAATCGCGGGTGCACGAAATCGGTCGATGCGACGCGGGCGTCTTCCGGAATCTGGGCCAGGACTTTGTCGATCTGCTTCGCGCGTTCGTCTACCACATACAACGACTTCCAGTTGTGCACGGAATAAGGATCCCAGAACGCGACTCCCAACGGAGAGAGGGAAAAGAAAACCGCCGTCACCAGCCCCGAAAAGACCGCCAGCGAAGCGCCGCGCGATGCGTTCCAACGGGGGCGTTCCTTCAAGCGTCCCAGCCCTGCTGCTGCCGACCATAACAGAATCGGCACGAGCGGTGCGTGAAAATGGTGGTAGGGAATGAGGATGTCCGTCGCCGCCGATCCGGTCTCTTCCGAAAGTTGCATCAGGGACAGTACACCGAACAACGGCACGCCGACCAGTAACCGAGACGGCGAGAGGAGCGAGAGTCCTCCCAGTGGAACCAGCAGTACCGCCGCATAGATGAGGGTTCTCAGAGAACAGAGCCTGCCGAAGACGGCCCCCGGCTGAGTGAAGAGACTGCGGACGATATCGCCGGGAGAGTTTCCGAGTGCGCCGAAGTATCGCGCGTAATGGACGTCGGCCCCCGAACGGAACCAGGGGATCGCGAACTTGATGACGAAAATCAGATACACGATGGAGAAGAGAGCCAGCCCAATCCCGACTTTGAGATCGGTTTGATTCTGCTTCTCTTTCCAGGCGTGCCAAACCAACCATAATCCGAGCGGCGCGAAGATGGCGGCGAAGTCCTCCTTCGCCATCAGTGTCAGTGGAATCCATAACAGGAAGGCCATTCGATACCGCTTCCGTTCCAGACTGTCGATGGCGAACAGTAAGAGTGGTACGCCGAAGGAAATTGGCCGGAACGTTTTGAGATCGATGGAGATTTCCAGAAAGTGCAACGGGACATACATCAGAACCGCGAGAGAGAGTAATGTCGCCGCTCGTCGGCTTTCGGAATGTCGCAAAGCAATACGAAACACAGGGATCGCACAGAATGCCAACGCGATCGCTTCACTCAGTTCGAGCAGCAGGTGCGAAGGCCACAAGACATAAATCGGCAACAGCAGCAGATGGATGACCTGAATGTGTTCGCCGAGAAACAGTCCCTGGTCGAGATAGCTGCGGAATCCTTTGCCGTGAGTGATGTTCCAGAGGTGCTCTTCGTACATGGCGGAGTCGCCGTGTGGTGTTTGCAGGTTCGCGTAGAGTTGCCAGTTCATGGCCGTGAATGTGGCTACGAACAGGAGCATGGCGATTAGCGTCGTCAGCGAAAGGCGGGACGGAGCTGGCTTGACGTCAGGACGAATCGTCTCTACGGAGCAGAGCACTCGGCTGTTGGCCAGTCCGCACGCAATCGCCAGCCAGAAGGGAATCGTACCGGTCGCCAGACTTTGCAAAATCTCTGAGCCTGCGAGCAAGCCCACGATGGAGACACCTTGCCACGCAAGGAGAATCAACCACCACTTGCCATCGGCGGCGAGATCGATGAACGCCCGTTTCCACGATATGGACGGCGCTGCTCGATTGAGACATTTCCGTAACACGGTTCCCAGCACCAAACAGACGCCGTTCAAAACCGCCGACACCGTCAACAGTGTGACAAAGGAGAGATCGGCCAATAAGACGCCACTGGGAGTCGATTCGATTTCTCCGCCGAGTCTCTCGACCAGCGATACGAACAGCCCCTGGCTCATGAGTGTTCCGGCAGACTGGCTGTCGGTGAGGACCGTCGCCAGGAACCAGGCAAGCGAGAACACTCCCGCGCACCAGAAGACGAAAGAATTTCGTCCGTCGTATTCGGTGGCTGGTATGTGGGAGTTCATGGAAAATCGTACTGAATGAAGAAGGTTCACTTTGTCTTACGCCGACTCGTGGCGAGACGGTTGGCTGGTTATACTTCATTCTCACCGAAATTGCAGGATTGAACCACTTATGTTTCGTTATCAGAAGTATGCCGTCGCCTCGCTGGTCATTCTCGCCGGCTTGATCACCGCGCTGGCATTTGGCCCCGGTCGGGGAGGATTTCGCCGGGAGCGAGGCCCCGTCCTGACGCTGTTTTGTGCGGCGGGAGTTCGAGAACCGATCCGGGAAGTGATCGAGCGTTTCGAACGGGAAACAGGCGCGACGGTCGAAGCGAGGTTTGCCGGTTCGGGGGTTTTACTGAGTAGTTTACGGCTGGAAGAAGCCGATTTATATCTCGCCGCCGATCGCGGTTATCTCGAACAGGCTCAGGAACGAGGATTAACGACCCGGATCGTTCCGTTCGCCCGTCAGCATCCGGTCATCGCTGTCCGAACAGGAAATCCGCACCAGATTCAGTCTCTTGCCGATCTGACGCGCGAGAAAATTCGCGTCACGTTACCCGATCCGGAACGAGCCGCTATTGGCCGCATCGCCAAAGCGTTACTCGAATCCCAATCGCATTGGGAGCCGATCTGGCGACACGCCATACTCCAACGCGCGACGGTGAACGATGTCGCCAACGACGTGAAACTGGAATCCGCCGACGCGGGCGTCGTCTGGAACACAACCGCTGCCCAGTATCCGGAACTCGACGCCGTCGAAATTCCCGATTTCAAATCCGCCGACAGCGAAATCGGGATCGCCGTCCTCAAAACTTCTCAACAAGCCGAACTCACTCAACGATTCATTGACGAGCTTCTCGACCCGGAAATCGGACAACAGATCTTCGCCCGTTACGGTTACGATCTCATCTCTCACGAACAGAGAAAGGTGACGCCGTGAATCAGAGCGATCGAAAATTCTGGTGGGCGTTGGGGTTTCTCGGCGGGGTGTATGTTCTGTTGCTGGCGATGTTGTTGCTGGCCGATCTGCAATACGCGCGGGTTTCAGAATTTGCGACGCTGGTGGAGTCTCCCGAGCTGCGCTACAGCTTGTGGTTGAGTCTCATCAGCAGTTTGATGAGTACGATTATCGCGATGTGGATCGCAGTGCCGTTAGGATATCTTCTGTCCCGCGCGCAATTTCGCGGCAAAGGATTTCTCGATGCGTTCGTCGATATTCCGATCATCGTCCCGCCGGTCGTGATCGGCTTAAGTCTCGTGATCCTGTTTCGACAATCGTTTCTGCGACCGTTCGATGACTGGCTTCCCGTGGCGTTCCATGTTCCGGCGGTCATTCTGGCGCAATGCACTGTGGTGACGGCGTTCGCGACGCGGACGATGCGATCGACGTTCGACGACCTCTCACCTCGGCAGGAACAAGTGGCGATGACGCTCGGTTGCAGTCGGGCTCAGGCGTTCTGGGCGGTGGTGCTGCCATCGGCGCGAACGGGGCTTTTAACCGCGGGAACGTTGGCCTGGGCGCGGGCGTTTGGCGAATTCGGACCGGTGCTGATGTTCGCCGGGGCAATCGAACGCAAGACCGAGGTCATGCCGGTCAGCATCTACCTGCAACTCAGTTCGGGAGATATCGAGACCGCCGTCGCGATTTCGCTGGTCATGATTTCGGTCGCGGTGAGTGTGTTATTGCTCGTTCGTTCGACAGTCGGCAGCCGGGCGATATGAGGGATATCATTTTCACTCGTCCGGTTCAATCTGTTGCAGTCGCTCGATGAACTCGGGAGAGAGTCCGGCGGCGAGACGCGCGTCTCGCTGGAACGTTTCTCCCATCGATTTTTCCGGTCGCATCGGCCAGTGCAGGTGCTCCACCCAGGTTTGCCAATCGTCGGCGTTGTTCTGCTTGAGCTTTCTTAACCATTCGATCCCGAATCGTACATGCTCGATTTCGTCTTCGTGGATTCGACGCATCAAGGCCGCGCTCCGTTTGTCTCCTGCGTTCAGAAACGCCTGCTCGAATTCGATCGTGTGATCGAGATTGCGGGCCTCGAAAGTCAGCGGGAGACCGGAGAGATAATCGAGCACCGAATGATAATCCTGCGCCTTCTTCCAGATGTAGCAGTTCACCGGCAGGTCGCCGAATTCAACACCCAGCATGGAGGCACGCTCGGCGTGCATACGAGTATGCCGTTGTTCGTCCTGGATAATTTTAACCATCCCCATTCGAAACTCGCGCGGCGCCGCAGGAAAGGCGACCAGTACGAACGCCATCACTTCGACCGCCTGGAGTTCGTGATTGGCCATAATGTGATGCGCGACGGCCCGTTTCTCCGGGTCGGTCATCGCGGGGGCGGCGGGCATCGCGGGAGCGGTGCGCCGAGGGGCGAATTGCAGGTTCGCAGGACGCGCCGGTTCGACGGGACGAAACGGTTCGCCGGGAGAGTCGTCTGTGAGTGGTTCTTCCGGCGGACGGAGTTTTGCTTCGAGATCATCTCGCAGCAGGATTTGTTCGGCGAACGCGCGCAGTTCCATGACGTCTCAGTTCTAACCGCGACCACCTTCGCAGCAGGTCTCACAGATCGTGCGGCAGCGGGTGCATTGCTGCTTATGTTTGATTTCCATCAGCGGAGCGCCGCAGACGGGACAGGCGGGGGGACCGCCGTCGGTGGAACACGATTTCGACGTTGGGTTCGATGAGGATGAAGACTCGGACACAGACACCTCCTGGCTGTGGACGGATGCAAATTGAATTTCGAACCGGGATTCCTCCCGGCTCGACGCATTATAAAGGTTTCGTCGAGGAAAACAGGTCCGAAAGCGAAAGTCGGTGAGATTCCGTTGGGAAATGCGTCTGTTCATAGAAGCCCGCGCCCCGTAAAATAAGTCCACAAACACAATCTCCCGCGGATCCGGAACTTTTAGCCATGAAAACGATCACTCGCTATCTCGCTCTGCCTGCGCTCGTGCTGTCGATTCTATTTGCCGGCGTACTCCCCTGCTCGGCTCAGATTTCCAGAAAAGATCCGAAAATCACCAAAGCAACCAGTCGAGCGCTTGACTGGCTGGCCCGGCAGCAGAAGCACGGTTACTGGGAAGCGAACGGCGGTCAGTACCGGGTTGCCATGACGGCGCTTTCCGGAATGGCGATGCTTTCCGAGGGCTCGACGACCACACGCGGGAAATACGCCGACAATATCGAGCGAGCGGTCGATTTCCTGATCGAAATGTCGCAACCGAACGGCTTGATCGGCTATTCGCAGGACTACCATTACACCTACGGTCACGGATTCTCGATGTTGTTTCTGTCTCAGGTGTACGGCGAAGAAGAAGATATCGGTCGGCGCAAGGAATTGCGTCGGGTATTGACCGCGGCGGTGAAATTCGCAGCAGGCGCTCAGACCTCCGCGGGAGGTTGGGGATACGTTTCCGCAAAGGATGGAAACGATTTTGATGAAGGCTCCACCTGCATTACTCAGGTGCAGGGATTGCGGGCCTGCCGCAATGCGGGGATCCCGGTCGAAAAAGAGATTATCGAACGGGCCAAAGCCTACATCGAAAAGTGCATGACGCCCGACGGCGGTATTCAATATAGTCTGAAAAGCGGTGGCGGATCGCGTCCGCCAATTACCGCCGCCGCGTTGGCCGCGATGAACAACGCCGGCGAATATGAGACCGAGATGACGAAGAAGATGATGAAATACTGCAAGGCCAATGTCTGGCCGGCGGAAGGACATTCACTTCACGGCCACTGGCATTACACGCATCTTTATTATTCGCAGGTGATGTATCGCCAGGAAGAAGATGAATATCGCAAGTACTTCAACGACATCAGCGAAGACATTCTGCGAAAGCAGTCGGCGGACGGAAGCTGGAAAGAGGGCCACGTCGGCCCGGTTTATACGACCGCTCTTAACGTCACCATCCTGCTGATGGACAACGGCTATCTCCCCATCTATCAACGTTAGCAGCCCGTTGATGTTGATTTCCGGCTTTGAGAGAAACCGCCGATTGACGCGGATTTCGCTAATGTTCAACTGACCCTCACGCAAGTTTCTACTTTGAGGGGCTACCGGGACACGGTGCGCCTCATGCCACCTTCCTCTCTTCCATGAATCTCCGTTTTCTCAGTCTCATCCTTGTTCCCAACTCCTGAATCCGGCGGGAATTGACTCGATATCCAAGAGTAACGCGAAAACGAAATTCGTCGTAACCTGTTTCCCACATGAGTTATACAGCTGTTCGGAAAATTGTTGTTCGCCTTTTCTGCCGATTTTGCCGGTCCTGGTGTCCGGAGTCTCCCGCAATCCCCATTCACCTGCAGACACGGGACACAAGACTTCAACAAAACAAAACAGGGGCTCAGTTATGAAACTTCAAGCCATCGTACTCGTCGCCGTTGTTATCTCCTTCTTTACCACGACAAACGCCGACGCCGGAAACTTCAATCTGGGTGACGTCATTAGGACCGCTCAGAAGATCAACAACAGTGTCAACAACCACCAGGGCGGCGGAAAGATCACCTATCCTTCTCCCGATCCTCCGGTTCACACGCTTCCGGTCGAACCTCCTCGCCACACATATCCGACTCCGGTGGAACCGCCTCACTGCAAGCCGGCCCCTCCGGTCTGTAAGCCGCAACCGCCTGTTTGCAAGAAGCCGCCCGTGAATCGTCCTCCGGTTCGCTGTGCCAAAATGAAGCTGATGAACAACGCGGGAGCCGAAGTCTACTTCGTCCTCAACAACGCCAACGACTACATCACCCTGGGAGTGGACACTGTCGAGATTGTCGAAAGTCACAACGGGCAGCCGCACCTGATCAGCTATCACAACGGTCAGCAGATGGTTGAATACGAACTCGATCCGAACGCAACCTACAGCTTCGAGTGGGAAGGCGACACACTGCAACTTTTCGCCACCCAGAGCTGAGCCTTCGGGCCGCGAGCCCATTACAGTCAGCTTGTTGCTGAGTCCTGACCGTGTGAAACGGGTTCTGAGAAATCGGAGCCCGTTTCTTCATGCGCGGGCGCGGAGAGGTGTTTGAAAATGTCGCTGACAGGAGATTCGACATTCCCGATCATTTTTTCGACGATCGCTCTTGAATCGATCCATTACCAGATTCAGGATTTGTGCCGTCAAGTCGGAACCGGCATTCAACGTTGTGTGTCTCGGGGTCGACTTAGTTGAAGGAACGCCGTTCTGAAAGAAAGGAATTTGTATGTCGTCTTCAACCAGTAGTTCAGCTTCTCGAAGCAGTAGTAGCTCTCGATCACGTTCCGGTTCTCGCTCCAGTTCCAGCTCTTCATCGTCTGGCACCTAGCAGCGTGTTGAGAAACGGATTTGTCCGCGAGAATGAGAGTTTTGAGCTGAGTACAAGGAAGAAATTCGCAGGTGAATCCCATGATTCATCGAGAATTTTTGACGATGTGATTCAGCTCAAAAATCCATTCGTAGCAAAATCAAGTTTTTCAACGGGCTGCTAGAGCTTACCAATGAGCTGAACAGTGTATGAGACTTGGGGGGGCTGAGTTTCCGGAACTGTTTGTTGCGGAACTCAAGCACCGCATTCCGGCAACTTTCCTCAGTCGATGTAAGCCGTGGAGACTTTCCAGGTCGAGCAGTGCATCGGCTGGGAAGGTTGCGGGTGTGCGGTGATATCAATAACGCGCCTATTTGCGATGCGTCTGTTCTCTGAGCGCGTGACGGAGTTCCAGCGGAAAATCGGTCAGGATGGCGTCGAGTCCGACACCGGCGGCATGTCGCCAGTTTTTAGGGAGATTACCGGCCACAGTCGGCCCCGCGATGAACGCTCTTTTCTTCGCGTGGTGGACTTCTTTGATCTGTTCTCGGCTGGGGAGAAAGCGGACGTAAACCCAATCGGCATCTTTGGCAGCCAGGGCCCCGGCAAATTCTTCAGCGTTATTGGCGACTGCGGCGGTTTGAGCGGCGGCGGAGGCGTCATGGATTTCCTGACGCAATTCGGGTTCCGTAATGGTCCGACCGATGAATAACAACTGCTGCAGGACGTTCTGCTTTTCTGCCAGCCGAACGACATCTCGTCCGACACTTTGAGCTTTCAGATCGACCGCGATGAGCACATCGTGTAGTCGATATTCGGCGACCAGCTTCAGCACTTCTTCGACCGTGGGGACTTTTTCGCTGGCAAACTGCGGGCCAAACCAACTGCCCGCGTCTAGCTTTCGAATTTCAGAGAGCGTCAGGTCGCTCACCTTGCCTGTTCCGTTCGTCGTGCGATCGACGGTGGCGTCGTGAATGCAGACCAGATGTCCGTCCTGCGTTCTCGCAACGTCGAACTCGAAACCGAGCCGAAGTTCGAGACAGGCCCGAAAATTCGCGAGCGTGTTTTCCGGAGCGTGAATCAGGAGCCCGCGGTGAGCCACGATCAACGGCTCGGCGGCATTGGCTCCGGACTGAAAGGTGAGTAATCCGCAGACTACTAACAGCAGTCGAGAAAGAGTTGTCATGAGAATCCCTGGTTTCGTGGTTGTTTGGGAGTTAGGGGAAAATCGTGGGTAAACGATCGGGCATCAATGGCAAGTATAAGTAATATGTTAGCATGGAGGCACATTCGATTCAGTTTCCACTTTTCGCCCAGGTGGCGATCCAGATTCAACTGCGGGAAGCGGTCGTCGGCAAGAACGACGTCGAGCTCTTCCCGAGAATGATCGCCGAGACATTCCTCCAGAACCATGATCGGTATTCAAGGAAGGACGGGCTCCGCGCTGTCAAATATTTCAGGATGCCTCCAAGCCATGAAGCTTATCCTACTGCGGGTCCTTCGATCGTAAACATCGCCGCCGCGAATGCGATTCCCAGCACGTGTAGTAACGCAATGAGCAAGACGACGCCGTAGATGGTGTCGAGGGAATGATCGGTCTTCTTTTCCGATTTCGCGATCCGTCTGGTGACAACTCCCACGACCCAGGTCCAGTGCAACATCACGTGCAGCAAAATCGCCGCCGCAAAGACACACAACACGATAAACTGCGCGTCGGACCAGTCGATGTAATCCCAGCCCCATAACTGATATTCAAAAACGGACGGCCCCAACGGAAACAGAAACCTCAACACCGCCGAGATCCAACCGAGGAGACAGAAGAGAATCAATAGCAGACAGTCGAGCCAGAAATTAATCAGCGTTTTATTCATGAAGACTCAGAAGCCGTATCGGTGTGACAAAAGGGACAAGGAACGGGCGAGCTGGATTGTCGGGATGCGGCAAATGCGACTCCGCGACTGACGGTTAATACCCCGGTAAGAATCACGACTACTGCGGCGGCTCGGAAAAGTTGTTGTCGTTTTCCGATTGAGAGTGCCGACACAGACAAGCCCGTCAACACCATCAACGGAACGGTCCCCAATCCAAACAACGTCATGACCAAAGCTCCCGACAGGAAGTTCCCCGTCGCAGAGGCGAGCGCCAAAAACGCATAGACCAGTCCACAGGGGAGAAACCCGGTCAGGATACCGGCGATTAACATATCCGAGGAACGCGAGGAAAGGAGGAAATTGCGGAAGAAACTCCCCATCAGGCAGGGAGCACCGCTCGTCGAGGTCTCTGTTCCGGGAACCCAACCGATGATGGAGAGCCCCTGCCAGACCAGCAGTAAACCGGCAGCGATCGACAAAAACGCCGAGACGTTGATCAAGGTTCCCGCATAATTCTTTAACGAGGCTCCCGCGAAGCCCGCGACGGCGCCGAGAAAAGCATAGGTGAAAATGCGACCGAGGCTGTAAACCAGTTGTCGACCGGTGTTACTCATCGCAGATTGTGAATTCGATCCGATCGAGAGGGCAAACCCGCCGCACATCCCCACGCAATGCGAAGAGCCCAGCAGTCCACCGATCAAAATCAACACATATTCCATCTCAGAATGTCACCGTCTCCAGGGAGGAGGATTCCTCGGTGGGAGTCGCTGTCCGTTCTTCCGTTGTCTCTCTTGTTGATGTCTCTCTCTCCTGGGCGTCCGAACGATCCTCGAATCCCGGGATTCTCAGCGAGTTGGTAATCACAAACAGACTGCTGCCGAACATCAAAATCGCCGAGATCACGGGATTCAACTGTCCGGCGGCCGCGAGCGCGATCCCTCCTACGTTGTAACCAAAAGCCCAGAAGAGATTCCACCGCACGGTGCGCATCGTCTGGCGAGAAAGGTCTATCAAACAAGGTAACACAGCGAGATCATTTCCCAACAGGCAAATGCCGGCGGAGTCGCGCGCCAGATCGGTACCCCCCCCGAACGTCAAGCCGACATCGGCGGCGGTCAGCGCGGGGGCGTCGTTCACGCCGTCCCCCACCATTAACACACGATGCCTTTGAGCCTGACGTTGTTGCACGTGTTTCGCTTTTTCGTCCGGCAAAAGTTCCCCCTGAACGGGAATCTGCAACGTGTTTGCCATCGAGGTCGCGCGCTGTTGGCGGTCTCCAGTCAAAACTTCCAATGACAGGCTTTGAGATCGAAGTTCGGAAAGAACCGTTTCGGTTTCCGGACGAAGTTCTTCCGCGAACGACATCGCTCCCAGTAATCTCTGCCCCTGAGCCACATACACCAGCAAGCCGTCGTCGGCATTGTCTTGCAGTTGTGACTCGAAGGCGGACGGAATCATCACGCCCTGCTCGTGCATCCAGCGTTGGTTCCCCAGCAACAGGGATTCCCCCGAATCTTCAGCTCTGCCCGACACGCCTTTCCCCGGAATTTGCGCGACATCCGTCAATGTTAGCCGAGATATTGAGGGAGCTGATTCATCCGCCAGAATCGCCCGGCAAAGTGGATGCGAGGAATGTTCGGCGAGCGAGATCGCCGCTTGTCGGAGTTCTGCGGTTGTTGTTGCGTCTGTGGGGATGAGGCTGGTGAGTTGTGTTTCGCCGGTGGTCAGCGTGCCGGTTTTGTCGAAGCAGATGGTGTCGATCCGTGCCAGTTGTTCCAGGGCGTCTCCATTCCGGAACAGCACCTGAGCGCGGGTTGCCCGGCTCATGGCATTCCAGATCGCCAGCGGCGTCGCCAGTCCCAACGCACACGGACAGGAAACTAACAACACAGAGAGCCCACTCATGAGGCCGAGCTCCCAACCGGTTTGTGTTCCGTGCCAGATGGTGGCAGCCACCGCGATGATGACGACTAATGGGAAGAACAAGGTCGCCACCCGGTCGGCGAGCCGCGCGTAACGTCCTTTTTGCAGACGCGCTTGCCGCACGATCTCCAACATTCGGGCGAGCGTATCTTCGCGGGGAGCCGCCGTCACTCGCAACGTCAGTGAATGATCGAGCAGCAGACTGCCGGAGTAAACGGCTTGTCCGACATCGACACCTTTGAGCTCGGATTCGCCCGTCAGGATCTGTTGATCGACGTGGGCTTGCCCCGAGATGACTTCCCCATCGAGTGGGATCCGTTCGCCGGGGAAAACGCGAATCAAGTCTCCCGGCTGGATTTCATCTCGCGCCGTTTCTACGAGAGTATCGTCGTTCAATTTTTGGACGACCGGCGGAATCAGTTCTTCCAGTTGATCGAGGGAAGCGTTCGCTTTCTGGCGACCAACCGCTTCAATCCAGCGTCCCAGCGTCACCAGAACCAGCACCATGCAAACGACTTCAAAGTACAGATGCCCCTCGCCTCGAAAAACGGTGACGGCGGAATATCCAAACGCAGAGAGGATCCCCACGGAGATGAGCAGATCGGTCGAGGGACGGCCCTGCAGGGTGGATTGAATCGCGTTGACCACCAGTGGTTGTCCCAGGAGAAACAAGACCGGGATCGTAAACAGAAGCGAGATGTAACGAAACAAGTCGGTCAGGGTGGCGGTGGCCTGATCGCCGAGATCGAAACCGTAGACATCCTGCGACCAGAGAGCCAGCGTGAAGACCATCACATTCATCGAGAGAAAAATGGCGATTCCGAGTCGCGTCAACAAGGCGCGCGACTGCTGATCGGGACTTCGTTCGGCGGTGATTTGAGCGGCGACGCGACACCCCAGGCAGCAATATTGGGGTTCGCGGGATGAAGGGGGAGCGGAGTTCGACCACCAGGCGCGCGGGATCGGCAAGCGACAATAATCGCAGAGCGTGCGGCTGATGGAGGAATCGCTCATGGAGGCGATTCCATTTCAATCGGAATCATGGGGAGCGCCCAGCGAATCGCATAAAAGATGGCAAACGCCCAGAAAAGAATCCAGATCGCGCGCACATACCAGGGAATATCGTTCCCTGTGTAATGGTGAAACAGAGATTCTTCGCTGGCGGTTGTATCTTCCGGTTCCGTCATAACGTGTTCTCTTGAGTTCAGAATCCTGTGAATGGTGATCAGTGAGAGGCTCGTTCGTTTAGTTTCTGTTCGATTTCCAGCATCGATTCTTTCGGGCGTTCGATATCGCGGAACATTCCCTGGAACGTGGCCCAAATCAGCAGGCATAAAAAACCAAGACTGGCGAACAGATAATTCATGATCGGTGTGAGCGCGAACCGTCCCGAATCTTCTCCCTGGAGGACGTGCATCAATTCCAGAAACTTCAATCCGAATCCCAGCAGACTGGGAATCAGGATCAGGACCGCCAACACCATCGTCACGATGAAGACCGTCTGATTGGAATTGCGCGATTGGTTTTTCGGTTCCGAGGTTTTTTGCTCTGGATCAGTCATTGCTATCTCCCGCCTGTTCTGCGGCGATTTCCTGAAGGACAGTCTCAGCATCTTCCAGTTCGATGTTCATCTTCAGCACGGAAGATTCGTCGTACTGTTCGTAGAGCGGATAACTTTCCAACCACGAACCGAGCCATTGGACATAAGTCATGATGGCGAGTCCCCGCTCGTTCGGTTTCGCGGGCGAACCGTCAAAGAACCAGGGATACTCGGGCATCGGAGAGTTCTGAGACAGATCGCGCGGACGGAAAAAATGCACCGCGTGCCAGTCGTTCGAGCGCCGCCCCCCTTCGCGGCTGAGATCCGGACCGACGCGGCGGGTTCCGAACATCACCGGTCGCTGGAGTTCGTTTTCATACTCCTCGGATTTGGCGACCGGTCCCCAGCGTTTGGATTCGTTCGACACCGGACGGACAAACTGGCTGTGACAATGCCAGCAACCTTCGCCGACGTAAATCTTGTGTCCCAGGGTTAAAGCCTCGGCACATTTCTCATTCCACCACTCATCGGGGTTGTCTGCGTTCTCGGGAGTACCGTAGACCTCTTTGAACTGTTCCGGAAATCGCATCGCCAGATCTTCGAACTGATACCGCAGGTTCGGATTGATCAGTTCTTCGACGGTCTTCTCCGGTTGGTTGGCGAGGTTGGTCGAAACGCCGGCTTCGACTTCATCGTCCGTCACGCTGTACATGAGAGCCGGAACGATGGCGTTGGAGAGGAAGGCGAGAAAGAAAAATCCCAACCCGGCTACCAGAAAAATACCAGACTTACTTTCAAACATAATGACAACTCGAGTTCAAAAGGTAATACGTCGGAAATGGATCACGCTTCGAGGTTTCAATCGCTTACTCAGGCACCCGCCGCAACCGGTTCCGCACGATGCTGGCCGGTTTTGGGAACGGCATTCGTCTTCAACGCCAAACGCCAGGTCATCAGCAGGTTGAACAGGAAACAGAACAGTCCGAGGAACATGGCCAATCCAGCCACCACGCGCACCATCCAAAACGGAATCGAAATTGCGATCGATTCTTCCCAGGGAAACAACGCCGCCCAGGAATAACCCTGAAAGATGCCGCCCAAAATCAAATCGGTCGCCATCACCAGAATCCCACCCGCCGACAACCAGTAATGCCACTGGCAAAGTCTCTTCGAATACCAGGCGACCCCCAGCAGACGCGGGAAGAGATAGGTCATCACGCCGAAGATCCACATGCTGAACACTCCGAACATCACCAGATGAGCGTGTCCCACGACCCAATCGGTAAAGTGAATCAGTTTCTGAAAGGTCATCGTCACCTGGAAAGAACATTGCAAACAGGTCAGAAAGTAATAGACGATCCCGGTATAAAACCAGCGGATCGGCAGATTTTCGACCGCTTTACGTCCATCGCCCCAGATCGTCCCAAAGAAGTTGATCACGACGGTCAACACCACCAGTTCCACAGCGATCGTCGAAATGACGGCTCCGTACTGGAGAAACATCGGGATCGGTGTGTAGAGGAAGTGGTGAATTCCCTGCAGCGGATAAAAGAAAGCCAGCCCCCAGAAACCGATGATCGATAACGCGTGAGACCAGATCGGTTTCTTGAGAATGATCGGCACGAAGTAATACATCAGCCCCCAACCGATGGGAGTCACGAATAAGCCGACCAGGTCGTGGATGAAAAGTCCGCCGACTGCGCCGGCGCTCGAACCGTTCACGAAATATTCCGGCATGAAATTCCCCATCGCGTACGTGAGGAAGGTCCAGATAAACGCCGCGATGAAATACCAAAGCGTCACATACATTGGACCTTTCAGCTTCACAATCGGGGCCATGAAGTTGACCGCGACCAATGCCAATCCCAGCAAAGCCACCGGATCGATCCAGACAGGCGTTTCGCCCCATTCCAGCCCCTGGGCTTGTCCCAAGAGCAATCCCACCGCCGTCGAGAGCACCACTATCTGCCAGGCCGCAAAAATGAAGTAGGACAACTTGCGGCTGAGGACCGGCTGGAGAGTGAGACGCGGAACGGCCCAGTGGAGGGCGCCGAGAAACGCGTTCGCGATGAATCCGTAGGCGACGGCGTTGGTATGGACCATCCGCCAGCGTCCGGGAGAAAAGATTTCGATTCCCGAAAACGGATTGTGATTAATTAATTGGAACGCCATCAACAGGCCACCCAGCATGGAAATGACCAGATAAGTCAGCGCGGCCAGGAAATACCAGATGACGAGACGTTCCTCGACCAGAGTCTTCGGATCGGGCACTTCTTGAATGTCTTGGACGGACGTCGCCTGTGCGTCGCTCATTGCTTCTCCATCGGACGTATGTATTGGTGGAATTCTCCCAGAGGATACATGGCAGCGATCGTGACACCGAAGACGGCGTGAGTCACGGCAGCCACCCAGGGCGGAAGATATTCACCGCTGGTAATAAAAGCTTTTTCAAACAACAAAGGTTGGAGCCAGGAGAGGATGCCGTAGAAATTGATTCCCCAGACGATGAGCCCGAGGATTGCACCGAACAGCACCCGTAAGACGGCGTTAGCATTGGGAACGAATCTTGCAAGCGCCATATAGATCGGAACACCAAGCAACATTCCCGTAAACAGATAGAGACAACATCCGAAAGCCAGAATCATGCCGTCACCGATCGCTCCGATTGTCTTTTCTCCCTGACTGAGCAGCAGGGCTTTTTCCCCCAGAGGGAACGTGAGGTAGACGCGGATCAATTCCAGGGCAGATCCTTTCCCCGCGACGACCGAGCCGACCACATTCAACAGCAGACTCACCATCGCGGCAATCAAGCCGAGCAGCGACCCCGTCAAGGCATAATACGTTCCGTAATAACCTTGCGGACTCCATCCTTTGCTCGCCTGCTGTTCGTTGAGCAATCGCTCGATTTCACGTTCGCGCGAGCGCAACTGCTCTAGCTCGCTACGTAATTCATCGACATTTTGAGACGCTGCCGTGTTCAACTCGTTCTCCTCTTCTTCAACCTGGGATATCCTGAGGGGCTATTCGTCGGGCGATTCCGCGTCCGCCACTGACTCGGAGAGTTCCATGGTGGCTTCCAGAACAGATTCTCCCGGCTTGGGGAACTCGATCGGATCGATGCTTGTGCCGCGTCTGCGCTCATTGGCGAGATACAACACATATGCCGTCAAATCCCAGAGTGTGTCAGGATTGTCTTGAAGCGATTTGGAAAAGTTGGGCATCGGTGTACCGTTGATGCCGGAGTGAATGCGGCGATAGACATCCAGCGGATCGTCTCCTCCATGCAGCATTCCCGAGGTGATGTCGGCGGCTTTGGTGACGAATCCCCAGGTGTCTTTCCGGACTTCGCCTTCCGTCGCGCCGCGTCCATCTGCGCCGTGACATTTGTGACAGCCCACTTTGAGGAATGCCTTGTATCCTCGTTTCACATGGTCTTCCGTAAACTGGGGACGTGAAGTGATGGGGTAGACGGTCGCCGATTCCGCTTTTTCCCACCCTTCCGCAATTCGTTCCACCAGATCGGAAATATACTCGGCTCGTAACTCGGCTGTCTCTTCGTCGGTATCTCCTTCTTCGAACGCGACCTCTTCCGCCTCGATCAATAACGCATCCTCCAATTCGCCGCGCCGCGACAAGGCGATCACATAATCGAGAACCGCTTTCAGATCCTGCTCCGGCAGGAGCGCAAACGAGGGCATCGATGTTCCCGAAACACCTTCCATCAGCGTGTTCATCAAATCCTCGCGACGAGGCTTGTAGCCGTAGGGAGTGGAGGTGAACTTGAACTTCCCTTGCCGATAATCGCGGGGACGCGGACGCAAGATATCGGCGGCCTCCCCTTTGCCGTCACCGGTCACGCCGTGACATTGGACGCAGTAAAACGAATAGACTTCCTGTCCCTGCTTGAGCTGATCGAGATCGAAGTCCGGATCGCCCAGCATTTTCGGATTCTGCCAGGTGCCGCTATGTTCGAGCAGCGCGGATTTGGTGATGTCGAACAGCAACTGCTCCTCTTCGTCATCACTCTCTTGCCACTCCTGAACCTGTTCGTGATAAGTCCATTCGGGAACTTCTTCTCGCCCGCATCCGATTCCGCCGCAGGCGATTCCCATAATCCACATGCTCAGCCACCAGCGGCTCGCATGACATTGATTGGTCTCCCGCATGGAGAGCATTCCCTTCATGAGTTCTCAAGTCGCGTTGCAAATGACCCTTCTAATAAAACATCTCTTTTTCGGAGTTCAAGAACAAGTTCCGCGAACTCATGAAATCGGAAGATGTTTTAAGAACATTTAACATCACATTTAATGTGAAATTGTCGGTCCTCAGAAAAAGCGACTCCCACATTCCAGAATCAGAAACTCGACTTGAACTCCTCGTGTTCAGATCTCATAGTAAAAGTGAACTATTCAATTACTCACAGGGAGACCCATCGATGACGCGTCCAACCAGACTGTTGGCAATCTTAACACTTGGCCTCTTCTCGATATCACTCACGATCGGGTGTGGTGGCGGAGACGAGTCGGATTCGTCCTCCTCAAAGCCTTCCGACGCAGTAGCTCCCACGGCTGACGAAGAACCGGAAGAGGAGGCTCCCGTCGCAGAGAAAATTGAGGAACCTGCCGCTCCTGAAGAGAAACCGGCCGAGAAGCCCAAGACGACTACTTCCAACGAGGCTGGCGGCATGGGGAGTATTAAGGGAGTGATCAAGCTGACTGGAGCGATTCCTGAGCTGCCTGTTTTGATCAAGCAGGGAGATTCCACCGCGAAAGATTCTGAAGTTTGTGCAGCCGAGCCGGTCCCCGATGAATCACTTGTCGTCAATTCGGCAAACAGCGGTATCGCCAACGTGTTTATCTATATGCGAAAAGCTCCCAAAGGTGCTCCCGAGTCTGAGCCGTCATCGGAGCCAGTCATCTTCGACCAAAAGGGTTGCCAGTTCGTTCCGCATGCGTTGTTCGTTCAAACCGGAAGGCCCATCAAGGCGGTCAGCAGCGATGCCGTCCCCCACAACCTGCATACGAATCCGATTAAAAACTCTCCCGTGAACCAGATCATTGCCCCTAACGATAAATCCGGTTTGGATTTGACCTATTCGGAGGGAGAGATTGTTCCCGTCAAGGTGACCTGCGACATTCACCCCTGGATGGTGGCTTGGCATTTCCCGCTCGAACACCCTTACGGTGCGGTGACCGACGAAAACGGAAATTTCACCATTGAGAATCTTCCGCCCGGCGATCATGAATTCCGTATCTGGCAGGAAAAAGCCGGCTATCTGGATAAAGAGTTCACCGTGACGGTCAAAGCGGGCGAAGCGACGGAAGTGACTTTGGAATATCCCGCCGACACCTTCTCGGACGACGAATAATCTCCGATTTCCTCGAACCCATTCGTCACGACAATCTGCAACCAGGTGATGGATCCCCGCGATCCATCTCCTGGTTTTTCTTTTTTGAAATGAAACTGAGACGAGTGAGAGGCAACTTCGCGCTCGGCAAACCCAGAGGAGAGAGCGCCCGGCAAGGCGAACGACCAAACCCGCACTCCGAACCACGCCCATTTGGATTCTTCGAGCGGAGGAGGGAGAACGCATCCAACATCACGACGGAGCGACCAAAGCAAAAACCCCGGGAATTCCTGTGAATCCCGAGGCCTGGTATTAGCGAAAATGGACGTGGAGGGACTCGAATACCCCCCACAAACTTCGGGAGAAACGCAAATTCTCAGCGAGGGCAACGCAGAATCCAACGCAACCGAATCGCAACCTGCCTTTCTGGTAGATGATTCGATCGCTCTGCTACAGGCCTCTCATCGCGACGCGGACTTTCCACAGAACACAGATTCCCGGCTGCGGGACATCATCGAACGCTGGGGGACTCTCTCTGAGGCTGTTAGGGATCGTTTGCATCATTTGGCACATGAGTCGTCAGAGACCGCAGAGACGACACCTCCAAACCGTGTGGCAGCTCTGAAGTCGACAGAGGTATCTGATTGAACCCTTTTGGCGAGCATGGCTCAGTTCGATCCAGAGCTAAATGATGAGTGCGTACATCCAGCTGGCTATTCAGAACTCTTCCGCAGAAAATTGCAGTTGGTGAATCCGGAGCGACCAGAATATTCTCCGTCTAGGATCCGGATTTCGCATGTAGAGATCGATGTGTCTATGACCCGAATCTTGGTTCCTGAATCGACCAGTATGATCTCAGGCGAAAGATAAAGCATCTCTTTCTGCCCCTCTCGGTCGCCAGCGACAGACAATTTCATTAACCGATCAAAAGCATCTTTGGAGATACCCACAGGGATCCGTTCCTGGCCTTCCAGATACAGAATTCCGGTATCGCCGATGATCAGAAAATCAAAATCCGACGAAGATGAAGCGGTCTCGACTGAGCCGGCTGATTGTTCTTGCGAGACATCAGGCCTTAAAAATTCTTCATTCGTGTCGACACAATCGGTTCCTGCAGTTGAGTAACCTGAAAGATTCAGCAGCACGATCACCGAGATACCCAAAAACAGTCCACCGAATAGCAGGGAGAGGCCAATGACAGATTCGTTCGCTGGTCCTTTTGAGAGGCGGAAGGAGCTGGTGCTTGATTTCGCAGAGACGGATCGCTCCGGATAATACTTCGCGAGCCCGCTCGTGTCTCGTTCGCTTTCTTTTCCCGATGTCTCCTGGCAGGATTTGCAGATATCCGGATCGGGCGAGTTCACCGGAATTTCGATAACATTTGAGCATCCGGGACATCGCCACGGTCGACTATCAAATTTCGCTGGATGCATCTTCCGTCCCCGCTTTCAATGGAAAAGGGCGTCGAACCAAGCTCGCCAGTCCAACCCCCGCCAAGGGGCGTCCAGAACGAAACCTGACCGACGCCCCCTTTCGGGGACGCGGCTACAGGTTTCTGCTCTGAACGATTTCGAGCCGGGTGGCTCAGTTTGGCGGTATTTGGACTTGGCAGAATCCTGACGCTAACGCGTCAACGAATTGTCAGATCAGCTCATGCTGATCATGGTTCGATCTCAACTATTCATTCACTTCTCGCAATAAGACACAAATCAACCAGTGAACTTTACATCCTAATCGAATCAGACCGGGATCGTCAGGTCTTCTTCCGAGCAATTCAGCGATCTTGGATCCCCGAGGTCATTCATTCAAATATGAACTCTGAGTTGAACTGTCCAGGGATGAAATCTTCCGTTGTGGGGTCTCATAGAGAATCAGCTCTCATCATCAGTTTCCTCGAAAATAAGCTTCAATCGATCGTCATCAGCTTCATTGATCAGGTGTTTCTCAATTTCAAGCGACTGTGATGCAGTTGATCCGATTAACCCGTTTCGCACAAATTTCTGAAACTGGTGATTGTTGAGATGTGGCTGATCAGAAACACTCATGCCAGTCCTGAATTGCACCAATCCACACCAAATGCACAGTGGGTAATAAACACCAACAGGTATATCGTGGGAATCAGGAATTTCTCGTTTACAGAGCTTGATGAATATCGGACAACGACAGAGCCGAAAGTCAGATATCGCAGATTCTGAATAATTGAAACAATCCAACGATCCGGGAATTGCATGCATACGCGTGACTTCTTCGTCGTGACTATCATCGCCCGAAACGTAATATTTTCCTCCAGCCTTCTGACATTTGTATTGCACGAAAACAAGTCTTTTTTCATCCAAGAAATTGTAGATTAGATCGACTCCCAGAAATCGTTCGATTTTCGTGCGGTCTACTTTGTGCAAATAGACTCGTCGCCCCGCATGTGAAAAAAAATGCCTTCCATCTGGCAAAGTTCCAAGCTTCTCCATGTCGCTAAACAGCGTGCCAATATCAAAATCAAGAATCTGATGTTCTCGAAGTGGATCAAGAATCGGCACATGTCCGAATATCCGGAAACCCGCTTGCATTGCATCATTAAAAGCAACTGCGATTTCAGAAGACTGGATCGGGTCTACAAAATCGAAATAAGATTCGTCCAGGGTGTCTTGGTTGCTCCGAAGGATTGCGTTTTTGACGGTTTCGCATTTTTCTCCCGGAACTGTGAAAAGGTCTCTAAACAACATCATCTCTGCAGCTTGATCTCTTCCTGATTCCCAGAGATCTTTTTCAGGGTAGATTGTATTCAGCAGTCCGTGAGCGGAAATTCGAATGGTTCTCACATCGAAAACATGAATTTTCATCCCGATATCGGCGGGTCGTGTCACTTTGCGAATCTTGCAAAGTAAAGCTTCCCCATCAGTGTCACGTAAAAGCCAGATGAGAAAACCGGGATATTCGAGTGACCGATACCCATCGACCACAAAGCTGAATGAATCGGCGGGGAGAGTTTCGCGATCCTCCTTGAAAGTTCCGTAAATATAAAAAGGGTACTCCAAATCTATCTCCCTTTATTCTTTTAACTCTTCTGCTGTCGCCGTGAAGTCATCGAGAGCAGTCTAGAGGTCGTCAGCACTCTTATAAGCGTAAATTTCCGGCTTGGAATCAAGCAAATTGTGAAAAGCTTATCCCGAACACAATCCCCCCTTTCCCCCCGAGCCTGTTTTCGGAAGTTCTCTTGAAACCCTTTATTTGCAGGGGGAATCTTAATCAATTGTTTTTGCGTGTGAAGTGAGATTCTGTTTGAGCCACTTCAGCGACGTAAATCATTGGATCCTCATGTGTTGCGATGTTATAGGTAGAGCCTGTTCAGTGAAAACCTGACATCCCGTGAACTTACAACAATCACCTTGAACTGACATCCGATGACGGAAGATTTCTTCAAACATCCGATTCTGAACTCTCCCTACGAGTACCCCGCTCGCCACTGGGAACTAGACGAGAACGGCCAACCGACGATGCAGATCATCGATCGACGTCGGTCGGCTGAGTTCATTTCACCAATCCCAAAGCCCCGCAAACGGAAAAAGAAAAAGTCGGACAAGGTTCAACAGGAGTTCACGCTCGAATCAGGAGACAATCAACTCTCGACAGGAAAACAACGATACGATCCGAACTCCACGATCAATGCGGTCCGGAAAGCGGTCGACGAGTGGCGTCAGATTCCCAACCCGTCGGATTGGCGAGTCACTCCAGAAACCGCTCGCTTGCTCCAATACTGGCGTAATCATGACTTCCAGGGCATCCGTCCCTTCTTTTGTCAGATCGAAGCGGTCGAAACCGCGATCTGGCTCACTGAAGTCGCACCGAGGCTGGGAAAAGCCGGTCAGAAGTTTCTCGAAGACCTGGAGAACGCCAACCTCGAAGCCAACCCGGAACTGAGCCGGCTCGCCTTGAAGATGGCCACGGGCTCCGGGAAGACCACTGTGATGGCCATGCTGATCGCCTGGCAGACAGTCAATGCCGTCCGTCGCCCCACGAGCAAACGATTCACCAGAGGCTTCCTGATCGTCGCTCCGGGCCTCACGATCCGCGATCGGCTCCGTGTCCTGTTACCGAACGATCCTGACAGCTATTACAAAACTCGCGAGATCGTCCCCAGTGACATGCTGGGAGACATCGAGCGGGCGAAGATCGTCATCACGAATTATCACGCTTTCAAACTGCGAGAACGCATCGACCTCTCTCGAGGTGGACGAGCTCTGCTGCAGGGACGTCACGATGACGAACTCAATACGCTCGAAACTGAAGGCCAGATGCTTCAGCGAGTGATGCCGGATTTGATGGGGATGAAAAACATCCTCGTCCTGAATGACGAGGCTCATCACTGCTATCGCGAGAAACCCGAAGATGAAGACGAGGAAGGAAAACTCAAAGGCGACGCAAGAAAAGAGGCTCAGAAAAACCTCGAGGCTGCCCGTCTGTGGATTTCCGGTCTCGAGGCCACCAATCGTAAGCTCGGACTGTCCCGAGTTATCGACCTCTCCGCGACACCATTCTTTCTGAGCGGCTCAGGCTACGCTGAGGGCACTCTGTTTCCCTGGACGATGTCTGATTTCTCTCTGATGGACGCGATTGAGTGCGGCATTGTGAAGCTCCCACGCGTCCCTGTGGCCGACAACATTCCCGGTGAAGAGATGCCGACGTTCCGAAACCTCTGGGAGCACATCGGCAAGAAGATGCCCAAGAAAGGCCGCGGGAAATCGAAGACACTCGATCCGCTCAAACTCCCGGTGGAGCTGCAGACTGCTCTCGATGCCCTCTACGGTCATTACGAAAAAACCTTCGATCTCTGGCAGGAGGAAGGCATTTCCGTTCCTCCCTGCTTTATCGTCGTCTGCAACAATACGTCCACCTCGAAACTCGTCTATGACTATATCTCCGGCTTTGAGCGGGAGAATGATGACGGATCAATCACGCTTGAAAACGGACGTCTGAAACTATTCAGAAACTTCGATGAAAACGGCAATCAGCTGGCTCGCCCGAATACGCTACTCATCGACAGCGAGCAACTCGAATCTGGTGATGCTCTCGACAAAAAATTCCGCGACATGGCAGGTCCAGAAATCGAACGTTTCCGGAATGAGATCATCGAGAGGACCGGCGATCGCAAACAGGCAGAAAATATCAGTGACCAGGATCTGCTCCGCGAGGTCATGAACACGGTCGGCAAAGAGGGGCGGCTCGGTGAGCAAATACGCTGCGTGGTTTCCGTCTCGATGCTTACGGAAGGTTGGGACACAAACACGGTCACGCATGTGCTCGGCGTGCGAGCATTCGGAACGCAGCTGCTCTGCGAGCAAGTCATCGGACGGGCTCTGCGTCGGCAGTCTTACGATCTGAACGAACACAACAAATTCAACACCGAGTATGCCGATGTCCTGGGGATTCCGTTCGACTTCACCGCCAAACCAGTCCCGTCACCTCCCCAGAAACCGCGTCAGACGATCCACGTCAAAGCCGTCCGTCCCGAGCGGGATCATCTGGAAATCCGCTTTCCCCGGGTCGAAGGTTATCGCGTCGAGCTGCCGGAAGAAAAAATCAATGCGGAGTTCAATGACGATTCAACCTTCACGCTCACCCCCGATGTCGTCGGTCCGTCGATCACCAAAAATGCCGGCATCATTGGCGAAGATGCAAATCTCAGCCTGGAGCACCTCGATGAAGTCCGACGTTCGACATTGGAATATCACCTCGCCAAACGTCTGGTCATGCTGAAATGGCGTGATCCGGGAGAAGATCCCAAGCTGCACCTCTTCGGACAGCTCAAGAGGATCACGAAACGCTGGCTGGATGAATGCCTCGAATGCAAAGGCGGCACGTTTCCGGCTCAGCTGATGTATCAGGAGCTGGCCGACATCGCCTGCGACAAAATCACCACTGGGATCACGCGACATTTCAGTGATGAGAATCCGGTCAAGCCGGTACTCGATCCTTTCAATCCCGTCGGTTCCTCGAATTTCGTCAGTTTCAACACATCCAAAGAAGATCGATGGCAGACTAATCCTGAGAAATGTCAGATCAACTGGGTGATTCTCGACAGCGACTGGGAAGCGGAATTCTGTCGAGTTGCCGAGGATCATCCCCAAGTCATTTCTTACGTCAAAAATCACAGCCTCGGATTCGAAGTCCCTTATCGGATGGGCTCTGAAACCCACGCCTATCGTCCCGACTTCATCGTGAGAATCGATGACGGGCATGGAGAGGATGATCTGCTGAATCTTGTCGTCGAAATCAAAGGTTTCCGTGGTGAGGATGCCAAGATCAAAAAAGAGACGATGGAGACTCAGTGGATTCCTGGCATCAATCATCTGGGGAAATATGGACGCTGGTGTTTTGCAGAGTTCACCGATGTGTTCGAGATGGAGGATGACTTTAAACAGAAAGTCGAGCAGAAATTCAATGAGATGATTGATCGACTTGAATTTGATCAAAAATCATTTGTGGGAACAATCACAGGAAAGACTGTATGAAAACTGAAATCATTCAAACATTGACCTCTTCTTTCGAGGCCCATGCTCAACTAACTGAGGAAAGTATTGAATACTGGTTAGCAAGAGATGTTCAACATTTGCTCGGTTACTCGGAATGGAGGAATTTTTCCACGGTCATCACGAAGGCAAAAACAGCTTGTGAAGTATCGGGAAATGCAGTCTTAGACCATTTTGTTGACGTCACCAAAATGGTTGATCTAGGTTCAGGAAGTCAAAGAGAAATCGATGACATTATGCTGACCAGATATGCCTGCTACCTGATTGCTCAAAACGGAGACCCTAAGAAAGAGGAAATTGCTTTCGCTCAAACGTATTTCGCTTTACAGACTCGAAAAGCTGAGCTGATTGAGAAAAGGCTGCTTGATACAGAAAGAGTTTCTGCGAGGAAAAAACTGACGGAAACGGAAAAGGAACTTTCTTCCGTAATCTATCAACAGACAGGAAGTGATCGAAATTTTGGCATTATTCGTAGCAAAGGAGACCAGGCTCTCTTCGGGAAAACGACAAAAGGCATGAAGTCGCAATGGAAGGTTCCAGCTAATCGCCCCCTCGCAGATTTTGCTCCCACCATCATTCTGAAAGCCAAAGATTTTGCGACAGAGATCACAATCCACAATGCAAAGGAGAACGAGCTTTCGACAGAGAAAGCAATTTCCGATGAGCACATCACAAACAACAAAGCCGTTCGTAAAACACTTCTCGAACGAGGAATTCGCCCAGAAAGTCTACCTCCAGCGGAAGATGTGAAGAAAGTCGAACGTCGATTGGTTTCTGAAGAAAAGAAGTCCCATAAAAATCCTGAATCGTTAACGTCGGAAGGAAACGACGAATAGATGGCCAAGAA
The DNA here is from genome assembly GCA_014762625.1 of Planctomycetaceae bacterium. Classification (GTDB taxonomy): domain Bacteria; phylum Planctomycetota; class Planctomycetia; order Planctomycetales; family Planctomycetaceae; genus JABURQ01. The sequence goes on from JABURQ010000012.1 coordinate 25,518, forward strand.
AAAGAAGAAAACTTCCAAAAGTGTCGAGACGATCACCCACGAAGATGCATCGCGGAAAAACATCCCCACCGCTGAACTTCAGTCGGTCGTCGGTGATGACGATCGCAATCCGATCAAGGTTGCCTACGAACGCCGGAATCGCGATCTCGATCCACAACTCGTCTGGCGTGGGAAAGACGAGCAGGACTGGTCTGATCTCGTCGTCAATGCTCCTCCGCTCTACATTCAGGAAAAGGTCCATCCAAAAGTCCTGATCGACGATCTGATGCGGAAAACCGAGAACCTGGAAAAAGAGCAGCCTGGAACGCAGCTCGATCTCTTCGCGGATTTCAATGGCCTCCCCGACAACGCCCGCTCGACCGATTTTTATGAGCACGAGGGGCACTGGTCGAATCGCATGATCCTCGGGGACAGCTTGCAGGTCATGGCGTCGCTGGCCGAACGAGAGGGGCTGAGAGGTCAGGTCCAATGCATCTATATCGATCCACCTTACGGCATCAAATTCAATTCCAACTTCCAATGGTCGACGACCAGCAACAAGGTTGCTGATGGAAAAGCGGACCACATTACTCGCGAGCCCGAGCAGGTCAAAGCATTTCGCGATACCTGGCGGGACGGAACACATTCATATCTCACGTATCTTCGCGACAGACTAACGGTCGCACATGATCTGCTTAATGAGACTGGTTCATTATTCGTACAAATCGGCGACGAGAATGTCCATTTGGTACGTTCCCTGCTCGACGAAGTTTTCGGAGACACGAACTTTCTCAGCTTAATCATGTTCGAGAAAACAAGTAGTGCCTCATCGGGACGTCTCTCATCTGTAGCTGACTACATCCTTTGGTATGCCAAAAACACAGATTCAGTAAAGTATCGGCAACCATTCAAGCAGAAAGAGTTGGGAGAAGCTGGAACGACCCAGTATATCTGGTTTGATTCATATGAGCAGGGTGAACGAAGGATGACAGCAGAGGACAAGTTGTCCATTGGTAAACGTTCTGAATGGCGAGTTTTTGCTTGCGATAATTTGACGAGTCAGAGACCTGCCCAAGGTGGTGATGTCAAAGAGTTCGACTACGCAGGAAAACAATTTCAACCCGGGAAGGGAACCTTCAAAACAGACCAAAATGGGCTAGATCAACTAGCAAGAGCAGGACGCTTAAAACCGATCGGCAACACTTTGATGTATAAGCGGTTTCTCGATGATTTCTCTGTGATACCGATCGCAAATATCTGGTCAGACGTAAAAATGACAGGGTTCTCTGAAGCAAAAACTTACATCGTTCAAACTGGCCAGAAAGTGATTCAACGGTGTCTCTTGATGGCTACCGATCCGGGTGATTTGGTTCTAGACCCAACCTGTGGCTCCGGAACTACCGCTTACGTAGCAGAGCAATGGGGACGCCGCTGGATCACGATCGATACCTCTAGAGTTGCTCTCGCTCTGGCTCGTGCAAGAATCATGGGAGCCCGGTATCCCTACTATCTTCTCTCGGATAGCAGTGCGGGAAAACAGAAAGAAGCAGAGATCACGCGTACCGATCCGAGTGACTCTCCGAGCGGCAGTAACATCCGGCATGGTTTTGTCTACCAGCGTGTCCCTCACATCATGCTCAGCTCGATCGCGAACAACACTGAGATCGGTGTAATCTGGGAACAATTTCAGGAAAAGCTCGGGCCATTGCGTGAGAAATTGAACCAAGCCTTGAATCAGAAATGGGAGGAATGGGAGATTCCCAGAGAAGCCGGCGATGACTGGTCGAAAGATGTGAAAACACTGCACGCCGAATGGTGGGAGCAGCGAATCGCTCGACAGAAAGAAATCGATGCCAGCATCGCCGCCAAGGCCGACTTCGAATATCTCTACGACAAACCTTACGAAGACAAATCCAAGGTCCGTGTGGCTGGCCCCTTCACCGTAGAAAGCATCTCACCACATCGCGTGCTGGGAGTCGATGAAAACGACGAACTGATCGATCCGATCGAAGTCGCCGACAAAGAGACCGAAGGCAGCCAGGACTTCGCCTCGATGATTCTGGACAACCTGAAGACCGCAGGTGTCCAGCAGGCTCACAAGGAAGACAAAATCAACTTTTCCTCGCTGGCCCCGTGGCCCGGCGAATACATTTGTGCCGAGGGACGCTACCTCGAAGGTGATGACGAGGAGGGTGACGAGAAGCGAGCCGGCATTTTCATCGGTCCTGAGTTCGGAACCGTCACACGCCAGAATCTCGTCGCGGCAGCTCGTGAGTGCGGCGATGCCGGCTTCGACGTCCTCATCGCCTGTGCCTTCAGCTACGACGCTCACTCAGCCGATTTTGACAAGCTGGGAGCTCTCCCGGTGCTCAAGGCTCGCATGAACGCTGATCTCCATATGGCGGAAGATCTCAAAAATACCGGTTCCGGAAATCTCTTTGTCATCTTCGGAGAGCCGGACATCGACATTCTCGATGCCGACGATGATCAGATTCAGGTGAAGATCAACGGCGTCGATGTCTTCCATCCGAACACCGGTGAAGTCCGCAGCGACAGTGCCGACGGCATCGCCTGCTGGTTCATCGACACCGATTACAACGAAGAAAGTTTCTTCGTCCGCCAGGCATACTTCCTCGGAGCTAACGATCCTTACAAATCACTCAAGCGATCGCTCAAAGCGGAGATCAATGAGGAAGCCTGGGAAACGCTCCACAGCGACACATCGCGTCCGTTCCCGAAACCCGACGGAGGCCGCATCGCGGTGAAAGTGATCAATCACCTGGGCGATGAAGTGATGAAAGTGTTTCGGGTGTAAGTCTTGCGTTCAGTCTTGTGGGCTCTTTCAATCACAAGACTGTTCTGAGCTACTCAATGACAGGTGAGAGATGACGACCGAACCCGATGATATGACATTTCGAGTAATAAGTCAGGACACCAGAATCTCTTCGAAGATCAAGGGATGGTCAGCATACTTGCATCGGGACTTTTGGGATGACTGGGGAAAATATTGCACTCAGTTTTATTTAACAATCGTAGATCCTGATGGCGAACATCACGACATTGGCAATGTGAAAATCGGAGAGGCTGGTCTCAAACCCGGTCGCGGTAAGAATCTTCCAGCTCAGACCCGCAAACCCGATATACCCGCGAGTTTTGACCAATTGGACGAGGAGTTTTTTTCGGTTGGACAGGATGAAGACTACTACGCAAAGCTTGGTCGCCTCGGGGACAGTATCCGAGTAAGAGTTTTGACAAGCCTCAATGATGTCGCATGGGACGCAGAAGCTTGGGAGATAGCCAAAGACGAAGATGTCATGTGGGAGTCTCTGATGCGATCTCTGACGGAATTAACCGTTAAGGGACAATTTCAGAGAATGGCTCGCGGTGATGCCAGAGTAACAAAGTATGACTTTACCTATACACCTCCGAAGAGGCTGTTCGAAGAAGAGCCACCCTTCAGCCTGACATTCAGTGTTGACCCGGACTCGCCAATCCCCACCAATATCCATGTTTTGATCGGTCGGAACGGAGTAGGAAAGACATTCCTACTTTCGCTAATGATAAAAGCACTAATCGCAAAAGACGCGGTTGCTCACCAATCCGGTAAGTTCGAATTCAAAGAAACCAAGCGTCGAGAAACATTCGCAAATGTGGTTACTGTTTCGTTCAGTGCTTTTGATGATTCTGAACTATTTCCTAACCGCCCGCCATCAAAGAATTCCCTTGGCTTTGCTCACATAGGGCTGCGAGAGTCTAAAGCCAGGTCAAACAAAAAGCTCGTGAGGACCAAGTCGCCGTCCAGCCTTGCCAGAGAATTCATTCAGAGCCTGAAGATCTGCCAGAAAGGAGCCCGCAGAGAGAGATGGATCAATTCAATATGTTCTCTGCAATCCGATCCAGTATTCAAATCCGCTCAGTTAACTGATTTGATCGACGCGGATCTGTCTGATCCGGAAAATGACGAAGAACGGGAAAAAGCCTTACGCACATTCAAAGAGCTCAGTTCGGGGCATAAAATCGTCCTCCTAACATTGACGAGACTTGTTGAAAAAGTCGAAGAACGAACTCTGGTATTGATTGATGAACCGGAAGCTCACCTTCATCCTCCTCTTTTGTCTGCGATGACGCGAGCTCTCTCTGATCTACTCGTCCAGAGAAATGGGGTGGCGATTGTGGCAACGCACTCTCCAATCATTCTACAAGAGGTTCCGAAGTCCTGCGTCTGGATACTAAACCGTCTTTACCAAGTCTCAAGTATTGAAAGACCCTCGATTGAGACATTTGCGGAAAGCATCGGTGTTTTGACTCGTGAAGTATTTCAGTTGGAACTCTCACAATCCGGGTATCACCAGATCCTCCGTGAACTGAGGCAAGAGGAGCCCAGCTACGAAGATGCTGTGGAAGAGTTGGACAATCAACTCGGAGCTGAAGGCAAAGCTGTATTGCGAGGTTTGTTTTTGAACGACCACGATGAATAGAACTGCTCATGAGAAACTTGCCGCTACCACAAGATGAATCGTCCCAACTCTTCAAAGCGAGAGATGTGTACGAAACGTGTATATCGAACGCGAGGGCTCCATTACGAACTCGCTTGCGAAGGATTCGGAACACTGTTGAAAACGAAGCAAAAGATTATGACGACAAAGCTAAAAAACAACGCCTATTTCGTAAGCCTCCGCATGACCGAGTTCGTGGAGTGACAAAAGACGAGTTGATGAAAGTTTACACAGACCGAATGGTTAAAAAGAAATCGCCGGGACGCTCCATCTACGAAAGAATCCTGCTGGCCCCGAAGCATCGCATTTGCCCATTCTGTGGCATAGGGACGGCCAACACGCTCGATCATTATTTGCCTAAATCTGAGTATCCAGTGTATGCAGTCAATCCTTCAAATCTTGTACCCTGTTGCGAATGGTGCCAAGGTGAGAAAAAAGAGTACTATCCTCGCTCAAAAGGAAAACAGCTACTTCACCCTTATTTTGACGACGTAGAAAACGAGCTCTGGCTTACTGCGGAAGTCGTCGAAGGTGTTCCCGCCTCATTCAGATATTTTGCCTCACCACCTGATACTTGGGCAACCTTTCAGAAACGACGTTTGGATGCTCATCTAAAAGAACTCAACCTGAATGAGCTTTTTTCTATAAATGCTGGGAGTAGGCTTTCCGAGATCAGGTCCAGGCTTATCAAACTTCACCAAAAAGGAGGTGAAATCGCGGTTCGAGAGCATTTGTCAGAAGAACTTGAAAGCATGGAAGCAGATCATTTGAATTCTTGGACATCTGCGATGTATCGAGCAGCGATTGAGAGCGACTGGTTTTGCGAAGGTGGATTTCGCGATACCTGAAACAATTCCATAAAGCGAGCCTTGAGTTAGTAGCGATTTGAATCGAAGCTTTCTCACTCGATATAGACTGAAAGCAGTATGCCAAAACAAAAACATTTCCGACTTCCGGTGGTCTCCGCGGGAGCAGAGTATCTCGTGATGGGATACCTGATGAGGAGAAATATTCTCACGTACCAAGCCCCACCGCGAAACGAGGGCTATGACCTGATCTGCATCCATCCGGACCCTCGACACCTCCCGCAAAAAGACGAATCAGCACAGGTCCGTGTTCAAGTTAAGAGCCGGTATGCCACTGACTGCGGTCGTGGTTTTCCGGTTAAAGAAGCCAGCCTGGATGCTTTCGACTTTCTTGTTGTCGCCTTCCTGAACATCGGAAAATTTTTCAACAAAAATGACGGCTCCTCAGGCATGAGAGAACCGGAGTTTTATACTCTCCCCACGGAATTCGTTCGGGAGCATCATGACACAAGCTCATCTTGGCAAAAGGTTCGGCTCGGTTCGGTTCAAGATGAAATCGAACAGTTCAAAAACGAAGCCGGCTTCGACTTGATCGCTGAAGAGTTGGGGATCCCGAAACCTCGAAAAGTACGATAGTAGATCTGAAAATCTCAGACGGACACTGAAGGTCTCGACAATGAGTATCAGTAGTTTTTACGAAAACCAGCTCGGAGCAAAACTGGCCAATTCACGCTGGTCGTGGGGAGCGGTCGACAAAGTCACGGACCGAATCTTCCTGCGAGTCTGGAAAAGTGAAATTGAACATCCCCCTGCGGGTGAGCGTGTGCTCTTGCGGAAGGGAGATTGGGAGACGAACTCGAACGGATATGATGAACGCACCAAGCATATTCAGAAAATCAGAAATGGCTCCCAAGGCTACGGCGTCGTTTGTGAGAGAAAGAAATCACAGTCAAAAGATGGTTCCAAAATCGCAAACTTCAACCAGGAGACTCTACTGAAATTTGGAGACATCATCGATGACGGAAGTGACGTCTTCGCAGAGGTTATCGATCGAGTCTCGGTGAAAGATTTGGCACGCCAGCAATCCGGTCACAGCACTCTCGCTGACGACCTCAAAAGCCTCCTGAGAGCGAGTAAGAAAAAGTTCGATGAAACGACCAAGGAATCGATGGTCGACGCCAGGATCGGCCAGGGAGCCTTCAGAGCATCCGTGCTGCAGATGTGGGACCATGCTTGTGCAGTCACCGGATGTCGCGTCACGGACGCGATACGAGCGTCTCACATCAAGCCCTGGAAAGACTCTGACAATTCAGAGCGACTGGACCCGATGAATGGACTCCCGCTGATCGCCACGCTCGATGCTCTATTTGATGCCGGCTTGATTTCATTTGAAGACTCGGGCGAGATGATTATCTCTGAGAAAATTTCCCCAAACGAGCGAACACTGCTGCGGCTCGATGGGCTGAAACTTCGGCATGATCCCCCTGAAGAGATGACCGAATACCTCGCGTTTCATCGCCGTCGATTCTTCGGCTACTCATAAAGGGATACTTAGCAAATTCGAAGATTAGATTTGTGACAGGATCGACAACTATTGAACCTTGGAAAGTGAGTGAATGATGTCACCAATGAGCCCAGAGGACTATGAGGAATTGATCGCACTTCTCGACGGCAGAATTGATGAACTGACGAAACCAATACCCAGCAAACAGGTGTTAAGATTCGCTGAAGCGATTCGATCTGCGGATTCAGGTGACTACGCTCGACGAGGCTTCTATGGAGAAGAGGACTACGCGAATCTTCTCTCCGTGCAAGAGATTGTCAAAGAACAGTTGCCTGGCATCTTGGAAAACATTCGTGCTCACTCGATCGATTCCGAAGGCGGCTGGAGAATGTCAAATGTCGATGCTATGGACGGTGATCACGGACTGTGTGCTATCTGTCGCGATCCATTTCAGCATTTTGAAAGGACTGCCGAAGTTCACCTTCTTGATATGCATGCAAATGCATTTCGGGGCGTGTGTCGTCCCTGTGTTCGAAATTACGCTCCACTCGCATTCACCGAAAGAGCAGACGTAAGAGAATGGCTAAAGCAAAACAGAGAAGTGTGTGAATCCCTTGAAGCGAACCCCAAAACTGAAAAACAACGAGTGGCATTGATTGATGCGGTGAGGCGACACGCTCACTCCACTCACTACTTCGGAGACATTTTTCGATCCGCCCGCGATTGGGTTAAAAGTGCAGCTGGCGAATGGCGTTAAACAAAGGATGTGGCTTTAGAGTCTTTGAAGACTGATTCTTTGATTGAGGGTGACGTCTTGCGTTCGCGTGGCGTGCAGTTGGCGGCATTAGTCTGATAGAATTACGGACACGTGGGATAGGCTGATCCCCGAACACCGGCATCACCACCGGCTTCCCGCGTTTCTCTTTCTGGTGAATCGCGAAGGTGAGCGTGATGTCTGCATGCGAAAGATATTTTCAGCAGTGGGATATTCGGCACGATGTCTATTGGTATTGGTGTAGCGATGAATGTCCCGATAAGAAGCCTGAACAGATCGCCGAAGAGTTCAAAAAAGATTGCTATATCGCTGCCTTTCGGGAAGCGGAAAAATCTGGGGTTCAGGATCGACTCAGGGAGCTTCATGAGAAACTGCTTTTTCTGGATCAAAAAGTTCGCGACAGCTGGGAGCTCATGCGATTTTGCTCGCCAGTCGGTGAAGATAAGCTGCTACTCAAATTCGATGATGCTCGCGAGGCTCTTCAGTCCAAGATCCTTGAATTGCGGCATTTCATTGATTCCCTCCCCCTGCTGCATGAGGAAATCGCTCGGGAGGCTCCGGAATCGGGCCTCGCAACGACTTACCTGCCCGATCACGACAACGAGGATAGAAGAGATCCTATTCTAGAGATTTGGGATGGAATCAGGAAAAGTAAACAACGCGATTTGCTCAGGCTGTTGATCGAGAGCGAAGGCACGTCAGTTAGCCGAAACCAAGTGGTCATGAGAGTCTGGGGAGCTGACGGATGTACCGATGAAAATCTCGGTAAAGCAGTGCTACGCATAAACGAGCGAATCGGTCGCTTTGCCAATGTCAGCCTCACTCCTGATTCTCTGGTTCTGAAAAGACACGAGAAAGACAGAAAAAGGACAGATAAAATAGACTAACTGTCCGGTATCTGTCGGCACCTTCAGTGCATACTCGCTCCGCAAGCTGAGTTATGAATTGGAGGTTTCATGAAGTCTGAAACGGAAGAAAAGATCCCGACTGTTGAGTCGGTCCAGCAACGCATTGGTGCTAATGCTGCTGAGCGAAGGTATCTTCGGCAGCTTCTGAAGCTTGCAAAATCTCGCGAACTGATGGGGGCCTCCGTTGACGAAGCAGCCCAAGAGAAGGGGGACTCTCGAAATGAGTGATCCCACTCCCAAACCGCTAGCCGTCCCTCCGCGTATCGCAGCTCGGATGCTCTGTGTCAGCGAACCAACTCTGCGAAAGCTCGGCATCCCCAAGGTGCGTGTTGGTTCGTCTGGCGTGCGGTATTCGGTCGAAGATCTTCGAGAGTGGCTGCGACAAAATCGAGAGCCGATTGAGCCGGAATCTGAAACATAATAACCAAAAAAAAGCCAGCAGCGTGGCAGATAATCCGGGCAGGAAGCTGATATGAGTATCGTTAAAGGATCGACCGAAAAGGTACCACCTCATGATACAGACTCGGAACGGACGATTCTCGGCTCGATTCTGGTAGACCCGGAACGCTCGATTCAGGAATCGAGATTTCTGAATGCAAGCGATTTCTATGTTCTTCAAAATCAGAAATTTTTTCAGGCAATTCGTCACCTCAGCAACGAACGTGATGAAATCAACCCGCTCACCGTGGCGGAATACTTGGAGAAGTCTGGGCAACTCCATAAGGATGAGGACGTTCCCGCGTTGGCAAACCTGATGGAATATGCCGACCCGCAGATGGTGAATCGGATGTCACGCAAAGTTCACGAACTGCGAGAGCGTCGCGAAGCGATTCAGCAGGCTCGCGAAATCGAGCGGCTTGCCTATGACCCGTCTGTTTCTATAGCCGACCTGAAGGCGGAAGCCTTTGAACTCTCCAAAGGTGGGACCGATGCAAAAGAGCGGTTCCCATCGTTCACGGCGGCAGAACTGGACGCGGGAGATTTTGAGCTTGAATATCTCATTCCGGGTTTTCTGGTGAAGGGGCAACCGGGCCTCTATGTCGGACCTCAGAAGACATTGAAGACGAACACGGCAATCGACCTTGTGTTGAGCATCGCCAGCGGGTTCCCATTCCTGGGTGATTTTCGCGTGAATGGAAAACATAAAGCAGCATTCGTCAGCGGCGAATCTGGCAAGGCGACGATTCAAGAGACCGCACGACGGATTGCATTGAGCAAAGGGCAACCGCTTAAAAACTTTGACGGCCTCCACTTTGTATTCAACCTCCCGAGTCTCACCTCGGACGAAGATTTGCACCACTTACGGCACCTCATTGAAGACAACGGAATCGAGTTTCTGTTTCTGGATCCGCTCTATCTGATGTTGGACGGCATTGGAGACTCAGCGGGCAACCTGTTTGCCGTGGGACCGCTCTTGCGGCGTCTCGGTGAAATGATGGAAGAACTCGAGGTGACGGTTCTGCTATGTCACCACACGAAAAATCGAGACCGTTCCCGGATGTACGAACCGACCGAACTCGAGGACATCGCCTGGGCAGGCTTCCGGGAATTTGCTCGGCAATGGATTCTACTTTCCAGGCGTTCTGCGTATGACCCGGATTCAGGCGGACATCATAAGTTGTGGTTGAACGCGGGCGGCTCGGCAGGCCACAGCAATTTATGGGGCATCGACATCACAGAGGGACGCCGAACCGATGAAGGCGGGCGACGCTGGGACGTTCATACATTGACCGCATCCGAAGCGATTGCCAGTACCATAGACCAAGAGGCCGAACGCGAACAAGAGGCCAAGCAAGCCAAGCAGGAACGTCGAGACCGTGAAGACCGGGAAAGCGTCCTGGAGGCTCTCAAGCGATTCCCAGACGGCGAAGCCGTTTCTCAGATTGCGACAGCGGCGAAGCTCCCCAACAAACGAGCCACGGTCGCTCTGATGGACCTCCACGACTCCAAGCAAGTCGAACAAACCGAAGTCACACGGTCCAACAATCAGTCTTATCCCGCATGGAAGCTTGCCACTCGGAACCAGTCGGAATCAGTCGGAAAATTACCTGAATTCCGGGTGGCTCACGAGCACAAAAGACACTCGGACTCATCCCCCCTATGGGGGGTGAGTGAGTGTGTGTGTGAGTGTGAGGGAGAGTGTGAGTGTCGCCAGTCGGACAAAAATCCGAGTGGCTCACGGTAAGGATTCATTGAAACATCACCTGACGGGAAGCAATGAAGCAACGATTCACAGTCACGCTGGAAGTTCAAACTTCCGAGATTCCGCGAATCATCCGGTTGCGTCGGTTTCTGAAATGGTCGTAACCGAGGGCGGTATTTGATCGAACAAACCACCGATTCATCACTGAAAGCTATCTCATGAACTCCATCCGCTGCCCCGCATGTAAATCACTGGACCACCACCACGAAGCGGACAACCGCTCTCAATGTGATCGTTGCCGGTGGCGTTTCATCATCGATGACTCGGGAATGGCTTGCGAGCTATTTTCATGGACAACGGCAAGCCGACAGCGAAGCCGTCTGAAATTGGAAAAGTGATGATCCATTGTGTTCCAAATTGCGGTAGTGTCGCAATCAACGCTACCGGTTTGTCGGACCAACTAACTCGAAAGCAATCATTTCGACAACTGGCTCTTCTAAGAAAGGAAACTTTTTATGGCGTCTGTCTCCACTGCCAATAACGGCACGCGACGCATCCAGTTCACCGATCCCAACGGCAAACGTCGCACGCTCTATCTCGGCAAGATTCCGAAGCGAAACGCCGATCAGGTCCGGTTTCGAGTCGAACAACTCCTGGCCGCAAGAATCTCCAGTTCCCCAGCCACACCGGATTGTGCCGACTGGTTGAATGGCATCGATGATGTGCTTCACGAGAAGCTCGCGAACGTCGGGTTGATCGATCCTCGAGAGCCGGAGGAAGTCGTGAGGCTGGGGGAGTGGCTTGATTCGCATGTGGAGGGAAGGAACGATCTCAAGGGCTCCTCGAAAACCGTCCACGGTCACACGGTACGGAATCTGAAAGCATACTTCGGAGCGGATCGAGACGTGCGGGATATTAGCCATGCCGATGCCGATGACTTCCTGCAGTGGTTGATCGGTACGAAATTCGGAAAGCGAGAGAAACGCTTATCCTCGACCACGGTCCACAAGCGGATTCAGATTTCTCGATCATTCTTCCGCACGATGATGCGGCACAAACTCATTAACGAGAATCCATTTGACGGAGTGAAAGCTCCAGCTGCCGTCGTCAAGAATCGCGAACGCTTCGTGACTCGAGAAGAGATCGCGGATGTGCTTGAGAAGTGTCCCAGTATTGATTGGAGGTTGATCGTCTCACTGGCAAGATTTGGAGGTCTCCGCTGCCCATCTGAAGTTCTCTCTCTCCGGTGGGAAGATATCGACTGGTACGAGAAACGAATTATCGTTACGAGTCCAAAGACTGAGCATCACCCCGACGGTGCAACTCGAAAAATCCCGCTCTTTCCAGAACTGCGAGAAGTGCTGAGCGAGGCCCACGAGCTGGCAAAGCCCGGAGCGGTCTATGTGGTTGACGAGCGTTTTAGACAGGCAGCTCAAGGCCCAAATGGATGGCAGAATGCGAATCTCCGGACCACATTTAAGAAGATCGTCAAGCGAGCTGGGCTGACTCCTTGGCCGAAACTCTTTCATAATCTGCGGGCATCTCAGGAAACCGAGCTGATACAATCGCATCCGATTCAAACGGTGACAGCCTGGCTGGGAAACTCTCCCAAGACCGCCCTCAAGCACTATCTCCAGGTGCGAGAAGCTGACTTCGAGAAAGCGGTTCTAGGAAGCGACTCTCAGGCAACGCAGAATGCAACGCACAAAATGACGAAACAACGTGAAACAACGCAAAATGTGAATCATCCAAAACGACAAAACCCCGAAAAACATAGTGTTTCCCGGGGTTCGCGTGATGTACGGATGGACGTGGAGGGACTCGAACCCCCAACTTCTTCCTTGTAAGGGAAGCACTCTGACCAATTGAGTTACACGTCCGGGTGTGACGCATTGTAGCGTGATTGCCGAATCACGCAAACAGGCAACCGCCTCACCATCCGACAAATTTTTTAAGGAGCAGGTTCACTCCCATCACGAGCTGAAGTGACGATTCGGGTTCCTCTTTTCGTACCTCTATCATGTTCCGTATCTCCGGCATCGGCATTTCCTCAGGTTCGGCGGTGGTTGCAGTGTTCGTAAGTAATTCCTGACCTTGACGAACAAATCACACGATACGGAGATGCCTCCGATGAATTCCGGGCTCGATGATCGGTGAATCCGGCGGCGAAGCGGGCGACGACATCGCGAGGAAAGTCAGGTTGAAAGTGAAGAGATCGACATTCGTCAGGCCCCTTGTAATTGAGCGAGGAGCGCTTTGTACCGATTGGCTTCCACGTCGGCTCCCGCCTGTTCAAATCGCATGATCCCTCGTTCGTACATTTTGATGCAATATTTACTCGGGCTATCTCCTCGCCGAGGCGGCACCTTCGGTAAAAACGCCTTGTAAAAGTTCAACAGATGCCGCGCATAATCGGGATTGGTATTCACCAGCACCTCCAAACGGTCGAGCATTTTCGGCACGTATCGTCCCTCTTCCGGAAACGCCATGATCGTTTCCGCCAAGCCCTCAATCGCATCCAGTTCCCGATCCGCATCGATTAAATACCCCGTCATCATCAATCGCGCCTCGCTGGCGAGATCGGGACGACCGGCAGACACATACAATGCGATCAGACGCTCGTACAGCGATATTTGATCTTTCAGATCCTCTTCGTACTGAATCAGCTGATCGAACACTTTCCAGGTGAAATCCGGGAAGTTCGTAAACGTCACAAACAATCGATCCAGCATCTTCCGCATCAACCGGGCATGTTTCGGATCGAGGTTCCCGCTCCCCGCCAGTTCGGAGAGTTGCAACCAGGCTTGCTCGTTCCCAGGGGAAAGCTGAATCACTTCGTTCAAATAGTCGAGCTGTTCATCGAGGCTGAATTTCCTCTTCTCTTTCAGAAACGAATAGGCCTTCATCGCGTGATCGGCCAGTCGTTTGGCGATCGGATCCAGCCCCACAGTATGCAAGCGAAGTTCCAAGTCCCGATCGGTGATCCAGGCTCCCGTTTGCGGATCCTGCAACTGACCGACGTAATATTTATCGCCTCGATACCGTCCGTGAGATTCGAGAGAGAAGTTGATGCCCGTTTTCGTGAGTTGCTTCAGTTCGACCCACATCACCCACGCGTGATAATCGCCGAACGCCGATTCTCCCCGCACGTATTCCGCCGGCACACCGAGACTCTTCCCTACCCGGGCCGCGTAGTCGGCCTGCATCGCACAAACACCTCCCAACGTTTTGATGTTTGACAGGGAATACATTTCTCCGTCGAGGCGGCATTCGCTGCTGGAAGTTTCGAGCATCACCGTGTCGTACGGAACTTCTGAATAACAACTGCCGAACATCTGCCGTTTTGGAAGGTAATTCTGCAAAGCCCAGGCGCGTTCCTCTCCCGGTGTCTTATGGTTGACGAGATGCACCATAAACTCCCACGGCACGAGTTGAGCGCGTCCCTGCATCACATTCTCATTCTCGACGAGATAATTGAAATTGTCGATCGGGGAATCGAGCATCTCGTCCGGCATGACGGAATGCGTACGACGCTGGTGGCGAGCGTAATCGTAGACACCACGACCGGGGACATCCCACACGACGGCTGTCGCGATGGCCAACGCTCCATAGTCGGCAACACGTTCCGGATCGGCTTTCCAGAGATCGTAAATTACGCGGAGCGCCTCAACGGGACTGTCGTATTCCGGATTGATCGCAGTATACAACTCTTCTTTGATCTCCGGATGATCCTCAAACCAGGCATTCACTTTCTCGAGATCGGCACCGAACGCCGACTCGATTGAATCCTGAAAATGAATTTGAAACCGGTTGGCATAGATGGCGCGGATCTCTTCGTAATGCTTTTTGTCGAAAAGGTTTCCCTCATCGTAATGTTCTTCAAGTTGCTGGTCGCCGAGCGGATCTTTCCGATCTTCTCCCCCCGACAACATCTTCTCGGAAGCATCGTCGAGCAGTTTTGAAGAGGAGTCGGCGGAAGCGACCGTCGCATCGAAGTCATTCGTGGAAGCGACCGCCGTCCCCAACACAAACGCCAGTTTGAAATGCAGCCCTTCCTCGACCCCCGCCGCCACCACCAGCACACGATCGTCCCGGTAAATTTTTGTCGGAACGGTAAAGGGATCGGATTCATCGAACAGTTTGGAGAGATCGGGTTTGACCATCTCCAAATCGCGATCGAGAGCACTCTTCGATTCGTACGCATACACATCAAGACGATCCCGTCCCGCACGCATCACGTAACCTTTGCCGGTAAACTTTCCGGTCGCTTCCCTCCCCAAGTGCTCCAGTTTGACATCACGATCCGCCAATAATCCGCTCAGACGCTCGACCGGATCGTAGGATTTCACACGCACCTGAAACGTGCGGCTCGCGGAGAGTTCCGAACCGTTGATTTCGGTTACTTTGACTTCGAGGGGCAACGTCCGATTGACCAGTTCCTCGGGGGGATTCCAACTGATCACACCAAACTGCGCGTCAATCTTCGCTCCCGGTGGAACATCGCCGACCAACTCGAAGTGATAATCATCTGCCGGCAGATCAGGATCGACGACATTGATGGGAATGCGCGTCGTTTGCCCCGTTCTGATTTCCTGGGTTTCGACGTATTCGATTTCGGGGGCTGTCGGCTGTTCGGTGACGACGATTTTGAACTGCTGCCGGCTGACGTTGGACGGATTCACGAGCGGTCGAGCTTCGATCCCTAACTCATATTCCCCCGGACCGTCATTTTCCTGAGGCGTCCACCGAAACGTTCCCGATTCGGCATCGATGACGGCTCCTTCTGGAGCTCGCACCAGAGAGAGTTTGACGTCCTGGGGGTGAGCCGACTCACTGGAAAAAGGAATCTCGAACGACAGTTCAGTCAACTCGGCAACGCTTTTGTCGTCGATCGTCCCCAGAGTCAGCCCCATTACAGCTTGCTGTTGCTGCCAGACGTAAAACAAGCCTCCTGCTGCCGAGGCTAGTATCAGAAAAATCAGCATCAATGGAGACCGCCAGAAAGGCGTCTTTCTGCGCCGAACTCTCCTGGAGACATTCGGTGCGGCGGTATCGATCGAAAAATCACTCGGAACAGGCGAATCGGACGAGGGACGATCTTGAGACATAAAAAACCTGCCTGGAAGAATTGATCATGTGAGGGCAATAAAGCGCATGATCAATTTTACATTACAGGTTGCAATTCTCAAGATGTTGGCACAACTTGAGCGGGATTTCGAGCTCCCAATCTGATGCCGTGACGCTTCAAAAACCGCTGAAAATTGCTTATCGCACGAGAAAATTCAGGGAATAATTAGCGCGTTTCCCCGAGGTCTGGTCCTCGATCACAAGTTGCAAAATGTACGCTCCGGGGGAGAGTCGTTCCGGGAGACGATATTTGTAACCCTGCATAAAGTCCGTACGGTGAGTGTGGCAGAGATCTTCCGTGGTGTCGTACTCGACCAGATCAACCGGCTGACCGTCCGGCCCCGCCTGCACCAGACGAACCGCCGACTTGAGGACGGTCCGATACTTCCCTTCCGGAGTCTGCTGGCTTTTGAAATTATCGAGTTCGCAATAAACCAGAATTTCCTGTCCCGGCGTAAATTCTTCACGCTCGAAACGGGTAAAGGTTCCGAAACTTTCGATCTCCGAGCAGAGCGCGGCATTCCGAATCACGAGCTGCGCGTCTCCCTGAATCGATTGAATGGCGTTTCGTAATTGCTCCAGAGCCACCGTCGTCCGGTGCGACTTGTTGGGATAGTTCGGGTGGTCCAGATAGTTCGAGAGCGCCCAGATCGTCCGCGTCCAGAACGCCTGTTCGTTCGGCGCGATTCCCGGAATCGCCGTCAGAGCACGCTCTTCCTGTCCCGAAAGCAGATACAACAACCGAAGATCGACGTGTCGATTGATGTGTTGTTGCCGAGACTCCTCGGAAGTCCCCGGAACTGACGATGCTGCCAATGCCTCCGCACGGGAAATCAACAGGCTCAATTCCGGACCGCTCAAATCTTTCCCGGAGGAAGAGCTCTGCACATGGCTTCGTTCCATGATCGGCGAGTTAGAGTCCGTTTGAGTCAATCGGGCTGACGAAGAACTTTCATGGTGCAAAGGGTGGTTGTCCAGCTTGTAATGGGATGTATCGACCTTGCTCGAAGCAGGTCGAATGATGGGGAGCTGATCGCTTCTCGAGACGGCAGGAGAAACGCGAATTCCGTGACTCGTCCCGGCGTCAGCGTCTTGCGAAACTTTCTTCGCAGCTGGAACTCGAGCGACCGCTGGTTGTGAGGGAGTCGGAAAAGGGCGAGCTTGACGACTCTGGTCGGCAATGCGTGCGCTTCCCTGAGCGTCGAGTCCCTGTTGTTGACGCAAAAACGGATTCTTAGGATCGACGGAAGTAGATTCCGAGACGGTTCGCACGGCGGGTCTCGGAGACGACGTACGGTAATTGGCCGGAACGGCATTCACGGGAGGTCGCGACCAGGGATTGACCTGCCCCGCGGATGACGATCGACCGGCCTCCTCCTGAGAGACGGCGAATTGCTGTAAACGTTCGCGGGCCTGTTGATCGGTCAATCCGGCGAATGATCTGATGTAGGACTGTCGTTGTTGTACCGGATATTGACGAGAAGTTTCCACGATCTGACGACGGGTAACATCAGAAATCGGACGATCCGTCATCTCATTAATCGGAGTCGTGCCGGAATCCTCCTCCTTCTCCTTGCCGAAATCGAGAGGTGATTTCAGGTCAAAAGGAGATCGGAAGAAACTGGACTTCTTCGGCTGCCGCTCTGGTACTGACTCGGCTTCTGATTTTGAACTGAAAGGATTCCACCCCCATTGCGCGGAGGCGGGAAGAACGGTCATCCCACTAATCCCGCAGCCCAGGAGAAAAATCGCCAACGATTTCTTGGTCAGTGTTTCCATTCGCATTACGTCGTTCCCTTCCGTGGGAGCCGAAGATTCAATTAGGATATAGGAGCAAACTCCGCAGCGCGCGACCGCGGGGGGATAAGTCCGCCTGCAGGAGAGGCCTTGCATACAGTCGAATTCGACGCTCGACAGGCCTCATCCGCAGGAAAAGCGGTTTTTTTCATCAAAACCCGTCCGAGCTGTATAACACGAACCTTCCATTTTACCTGACCGGAACGCCAATTCAGGGACTTTCCCTATATTGCCTATCCGGCAATCCTGCATCAAAATCCCGACCCCAGGCGGAACACCGCTCACTTGAAGTGTCTATCGCGAGTCGGGATCGAAACCTAAAACGTCTCTCAACGGTGACAAAATCGTGAAAATTGCCTTTGCACAACTGAATCCCGTGGTTGGCGATCTTGCCGGCAACTCCCAAATGATCCTGGAAGCCGCCGCACAAGCCGCGGATCGGGGAGCCGATTTGCTGGTTGTCTCCGAACTCGTGATCAGCGGCTATCCGCCGAAAGACTTGCTCCTGAGAGAAGGATTCGTGGATCGCTGCGATCGGGCGATCGAAGAATTGGCTCAGGCGGAAGTCTTCCAGCGAGTCGCAGGAATCATCGGGCATCCAACAAGAAGAGGGCTCACCGGCCAGGCGATCGCGAACGCAGCCAGTCTCATCGCAGACGGCGCCATTCAATCGACAACGCACAAAACGCTCCTCCCGAACTACGACGTTTTTGACGAGCAACGCTACTTTTCGCCGTCGCGAAAAATTGCCCCGCTGGTTTTTCGAGACCGTAAGCTGGGAGTGCATATCTGCGAAGATGCCTGGTGGGGAGAATCCTCGACTCGCTATCACCAGAATCCCGCCCTCCATCCGGATCCCATTTTTGAACTCGCGACCCAGGGCGCGGAATGCTTCATCAATCTCTCAGCCTCACCATTCGAACGCGATAAACGTCATCAGCGACTCAATCTCGTGCGCAACCATGTCGAACGTCATCAGCGACCGTTTCTATTCGTCAATCAAGTCGGAGGAAACGACGATCTGGTCTTTGACGGACATAGCTTTGTCCTGAACGAACTCGGCGAAATGGTGTTGGAAGCTGCAGCATTCGAGACCGATTTTCAGATGATCGATCTCGACGCTTTGCCCGCCCCCCTCCAGGACTCCGAACAAGCGTACGAAAAAGACCTACTCGATGCACTGATCCTCGGACTGCGGGACTACATGCAGAAATGCGGCTTTTCCGATTGTGTCCTGGGACTCTCGGGAGGCGTCGATAGCGCGCTGGCGACCTATATTGCCGCTGCGGCGATGGGTCCGGAGCACGTCCACTGTCTGATGATGCCGAGTCGCTATTCCACCGAACACAGCGTGGGAGATTCCCAAAAACTGGTGGAAGCGTTGGGCGTCGATGCGGAAATTATTCCCATCGATGAAATCCACAAAGCGTACGAGGCCACACCGATCGTGGGAGACGATTTGAAACTGCAACCGCTCGGCTTGCCCGATCAGAACCTCCAGGCGCGCATCCGGGGTGCCTGCGTCATGCTGCGAAGTAATACGCATGGCTGGATCGCGCTCGCCACCGGAAACAAAAGCGAACTCGCGGTCGGCTATTGCACCATTTACGGCGATATGGCGGGAGGCTTCGCGGTTCTCTCCGATCTTTTCAAACGCGATGTTTACGCCTTATGCAAATACATCAATCAAACACGCGAAGGACGGGAAGTCATTCCCGAGAATATTATTAACAAACCGCCCAGCGCCGAACTCGCCCCGGATCAGAAAGACCAGGACACGCTCCCTCCCTACGAGATCCTCGATGCGATCTTGGCTGGCCTGATCGAGCAACACAAATCAGTCGCCTCACTTTGTGAAGAGTTTCCCGAAGAGACCGTCCGCTGGGTCGCCAACAAGCTCGATCGGAACGAATTCAAACGACGCCAGATGCCGCCGGGAATCAAACTGTCGCAACGCGCTTTCGGTACGGGTCGACGTATGCCGATGGCGGCTCGTTTTGACGGCTGAGTGAATCAATCGCGATTTTTCGCAAAACTTCTCGTCGATCGAAACTATTCCCAATACAATCGGCTTTCCACAGACCAGGAATTTCCTCCTCAGAAAGGATCACTATGAAACCCGCACACCTGACGGCTCTCACTCTGATCGCGTTCACGTCATCTCTCGCCTCACTTTCCGCCGCGGAATGGACGCCTCTGTTCAACGGCGAGAATCTCGACGGTTGGCATAATCCCTACGAATGGGGAAATGCCGAAGTCGTGGACGGGGAAATTCATCTCACCGCCGATAAAAAATTCTTTCTCGTCACCGACAAAAAATACGGTGATTTCGTGCTCGAAGGGGAAATCCTCCTGCCTGCCGGCAAAGCAAATTCCGGGTTCATGTTCCGCTGCCACGAACAGAAGAACAAAGTCTTCGGCTATCAGGCCGAAGTGGATGGTTCCGATCGTCGCTGGTCGGGGGGGTTGTACGATGAAGGTCGGCGTCAGTGGTTGTGGCCGAGTCAGTCGGGTCGAACCAAGGACAAAAAAGCACTCACCCACGAAGCGGAATCCAAGGAATTCTTCAAACAGCCCGCAGTACGAAATGCTCTCAAGCGAAATGACTGGAACACCTATCGCATCACCTGCCGGGGAAACAAACTGAAAATCGAAGTGAACGGCGTCGTCACGACTGAGTACGAAGACGATGTTGACGCGACCGGATTCATCGCGATCCAGCATCACGGCGAAGAGGGCCAGACTTACCGATTTCGGAACCTCCGCATCAAGGAGTTGGAGGAGTAATTTCCCCCTCCAGCATCCAGCGACAGAGCACCGGGTGATGATCGGACCCCTCGGTTTCCGAGAGGACGCGCAAATCGTCCAGTCGGATCCCGGCTGAAGGGAGTATGTGATCGATGGGGATGCGCGTGAGAGGTTTGTTCTTCGCCCACGACGTGAGCAGACCGCGTCCGCGCCGAGAATCCTTGAGCCGCGCGTCTCGTAAGAAGTGCTGAAAATGAGGAGACCAGGGGGTAATATTCAAATCCCCCGCCACGATCACCGGACCGTCGAGCGAGGCGGCAAACTCAGCCAGCTCGTCCAGTTGCTGGTTTCGGATCCGACTGTACCGCGCTCCCGCCGGCGGTAAGGTATGAACCCCCAGAATCGTCGTGCCGTTGTCGAGCGTCGCGATCACGGTATTCTCCAACTCCGCTCCCACCCGACGGATGGCGATCTCTTTGAGCGGATACCGGCTTAGAATCCCCGATCCGAATGCCCCCAGAGCAGGAGAATATTCCTGATAGGGATAGACGTCGCGAAGCTGGTCCAATTCGAGGCTGAGATCGTGAGAAACTTCCAGCAGAATCACGATGTCCGCCGAGTGCTCCCGAAGTTGAGAGACGATCCCGGTATGATTCGCATTCTGAAACAGGACATTCCAGACCATCAGCGTCGGGGCCGACTCGGGAAGCGGATCGGACTTCTGCGGTATCAGATAAGGGGCAATCATCGCTCCCTGAGCAACAACGAGAAACAACGTCAGCAGAGCCGGTTTCCAGTACGCCTGTGAGACGGCGATCGACAGCAGCAGCAATCCCAGCACGAACCCCTGCACGCGAAAATGGGTAAACAGGTCTGCAAACCACCAGAACCGGGCAAACATCGCCAGCATGAACGCGATCGTCAGACCAACCGTTCCCAGCCAGAAAAGTGTCAGCAAGATACGTTTCCCAAACGGCTCCAGCTCCTGAGCCGATTCCGTCACCTGCTCCGGTGAACGGGCATTCTGAGTCGTCAGTGGCATGTCAGTCTTTCGGTCGCATCGTTACCGTCACACCACTCAGATCGAACGCGATGCCAAGAGGGGTCAACAACGCCTGAAAAAATTCTTCCGCACTTGCTTCCTTTACGTTGATTTCCACCAGAGTGTTGAGATCTATCTCGGCGGCGGCGAAAGATTTTGCATCCCACACGAAATGGACTCCGGATTTCTGTAGCTCCGTCAGCACGGCGGAAGCAGGAACGTCTCTCAGGGTCAACGTAAATAACCGTTTCGACAGCGGTATCAGGGCAATGGAATCCTCCCCTTGCAGCTTTCGTCGACCGCTGCGAAAATCGCGGATGGCCGCGTGATCTTCCACCAGCCCCGTCACAGTCACTCGCCGACCGCGGACAGAAATCTCCGCCGCCGGAGCCATCCGTTGCCAGTCTTCGGGATCTTCTCCCGACTTCAGGGTATAGACGTCTGAAAGCATTAATTCGCTGGTTTCCGGGAGCGGCACCAGAGTCATGGACTCGCCGTCTCTGGACAGTTCAAAGGTCAAATCGAAACCGAGCAGGAGAATTGAAAACAGTTCCACCGGTGTTGCGTCCGGGATCACGCCCGCCGACCAGACGTCGTGCTCGATCGCCTCAGGATTCTTCACAGCGACCCCCACAAACTCCGCAAGTTCGAGGACGAGATTGCGAGGTTCGGAAAGTATCGGCCAGGCATAATCCTGCGACCGGGTCCAGGCTGGCCCCGGTCGGTTCCGGAAGACGCGTTTCAGATCCAATTGTCGTTGTGCCATCAGGCTTCGCAACAGCCTCGTCTGAATTTCGGGACCGACATAGACAACCTGCCCCGTCAAAGAAACCCGGCACCCCGCCGATTCTCCGATGCGGTTTAACAGATCGCGTACGCTCCCCCGGGATTCCGAAAGTTCGATGATTTGCTCGGGATCGATGCGACGATCCCGAAAACAGGCCAGGCCGTAAGACTGTTCGATCTGTTGCAGAGTTTCCTTGAGTGACAATCCGGAAAGCGAGGCGACCCCCGGCTCGTCCAGACGGTCGTCGAACTCACGACCGGTACGAAACTCACTCTCGGCATTCAGGAAGCCTGCCCCAAGTCCCAGAAGAAAAATCAGGCCTGTTAGAAAGCGTTGGTATGGAAACGACATAATCGTGCTTTACAGGGGATGCGGAGTTAGTTGAGCCTGGCTTCTTATTCGCTTTTCGAGGCGAGAATGAGTGATCTGTTGTCCGATTGCGGCGGTCGAAGCAGCCGAATCCCCTAGATTCGGCGATGCAGACCAACAATAAGCGGGTGACAGACCGCCATTCGTAGCCAAAATGGAATTTGAAGACAGGCGCTTAAGTGCTGGAGTACGCCTGGGGTCGATGATACCATGAACATCAAGGCACATTGAATCCTTTTCGTGCATCTCGTTTTGCCCATCGCGAAAAAATCATGACCAACACACACGCGGTCGGGATCGACCTCGGAACAACCTATAGCTGTATCGCATACCTGAACGAACACGGCGAGCCGATCACCATTTCCAATGCGGAAGGAGAATCGTCCACACCGTCCGCTATCCTGATCGACGGCGACGAAGTCGTCGTCGGGACCGAAGCCTTGCGCAATGCCATCATGCGTCCCCAGGATGTCATCGTGAATGCGAAACGATACATCGGCAACCGGGATAAATTCTGGACGATTGACGGGCGACGTATCTCACCCATCGAAGCCGAAGCGATGATCCTCAAAAAAATGATCGGCGATGCTCAGGAACAAATCGGCAACATCGAAGAAGCCGTAATCACAGTTCCCGCTCAGTTCAGCGATCAACAACGACACGACACCATCGAAGCCGGTCATCGTGCGGGTTTGCAACGAGTGGATATCATCAACGAACCGGTCGCCGCTTCGCTGTGCCACGTCCTGGGAACGGAAGGAATGTGGTTCAGTGAACTCGCCGACGAGCAAACCATTCTCGTCTACGACCTCGGGGGCGGAACGTTCGACCTGTCGCTGGTCCGCTACAAAAAAGATTCCGTGGAAGTGATCGCCTCCTCGGGAGATTTACACTTAGGTGGGATTGACTGGAACAATGCGTTGATGAATGCGCTCGCCGATCAGTTTACCCGCGAATTCGGAGCCGACCCGCGCACCGACCCCTCGAGTCTGCAGGCTTTAGCACTGGAAGTGGAACAGTGCAAACGAAGTCTCAGCGTTCGCGAGAAAACCGCGCTCACCATCCTCCACGGCGGATCGCGGAAAAGTTATCAGGTGGAACAGCAGCAATTTGAAATGGTCACCCAGCCGTTGGTGCAAAAAACGCTCGATATCACCAAAAAACTACTGAAGGACCAGAATAAGGGATGGGCCCACGTCGATGCGGTGCTCACGACCGGCGGTTCTTCACGCATGCCGATGGTGCGGGAATCACTCAAGAATCTCAGCGGTACCACGCTCAATACCTCTCTCTCCCCCGATCAATCGATCGCCCATGGAGCGACCTATTATGCGGGGATGTTACTCAGTAACAACAAGTTCGCTCGTTCGATCCTGGGTGAAAAAGCCAGAGAACGATTGCGCAAAGTCAAACAGGTCAGCGTCACGGCTCGTTCCCTGGGGATTCTCGTCCGGGACATGAAAATCGACAAACGCGTGCCCCATTTTCTGATCCCCGCGAACAGTCCACTTCCCGCGGAAGCCGTCCATACCTTTGGAACCGTAGTCCCGAATCAGAAACGCGTCCACCTTCAAGTCGTCGAGAGCGGCCTCACGCCGGAGGCTGACGTTTCGCGGATCGGACATTGCGTCATTGACGAGTTACCGATCGATCTCCCGGAAGGCTCCAAAATCGCGGTGACGATTCGTTACGACGAAGAAGCCAAAGTGCATGTGTCGGCCAAAGAGTTGAAAAGCGGCAAAGAGGCGATGACCGAAATCCTCCGGAAGGATTCGGCCATCAATCAGTTGGAAGTCAATACCGCCGACGAGGAAGCACCGATCGAACTGGAACCGGCTCCCGATGATGAGGTTCTGATGGTTGAGGAGGGCGAAGATGAAAAACCAACACCTAAACCGTCTGCGCCTCAGCCTGCCCCCAAGGTCAAAGCTCCTCCCCCGATCAAAGCGGTGCCCGATAAACTGGATCGCGCCGATCGGCCGGTGCCGCTTTGTAATCGCTGCGGCGAACCTTTGAACTCCAAGGGGAATTGTCCGAGTTGCGGGTCGTTGAGCGACGCGAGAAAACGAAAACTTAAAAAACAGAAGCTGCTCCAGCAGAAGAAACAAGCGGCGGCGCGAAAAGCCAGAGAACAACAAGCACGCAAGAAACCCAAAGTCCGACCGCTCCCTCCGCCGGGGCAGAAGAATCGCCCTCCAGAAAACCCCGCCTCCCCAAAGAAACCGAACATCAAACCGGTTTCTTCCGATGATGACATCCTGGAACTCCCCGATTCCAAACGCCAACTGGAAGAAGGGGAAGAGGATTTCTGGTCGAATTTCGAAGAGTGAAAGACTATCGATGAAAATTGACCGGATCGATCTGGTTCACGTCGCGATGCCTCTGATCTATCCGTGGCGAACCGCTTACGGAGAAGACGCCGAAATCCATTCCATCCTGTGTCGGCTCGAATCCGGGTCGATCCATGCCTGGGCCGAAAGTTGCCCGCTGGCGGCTCCCTGCTATTCCCCCGAACATGCGGAAGGGCTGTATCTGACCGCTCGAAAATGGTTCGCGCCGACCCTGCTCGGCCAGGAGATCGATTCGGGCGAGGAGCTACAAAAGCGACTGGCGCACTTCAAAGGAAATCAATTCGCCAAGGCGCTCTTTGACAATGCCTGGTGGGTTTTGAAATCGCGAATCGAAAACCAGCCTCTCCATAAACTCTGGGGAGCGACTCGCAGCGAAATTCCCGTCGGAGACGATTTCGGCATCCGGGATTCAATTGACGACCTGCTTGCGTTGATTGATGAATCGGTCCGCAAACGATTCCCGCGGATCAAATTAAAATTTCGTCCCGGCTGGGATGTTGACATGCTCGCCGCGGTCCGCGCCGCTTTCCCCGACACCACGTTTCATATCGATTGCAACAGCGGCTATCGCCTGTCGGATCGGGAATTGTTCCAGAAGATCGATGACTTCCAGTTGGCGATGATCGAACAACCACTCGCCTACGACGACCTCGTCGATCACGCCGAACTGCAAAAGGTCATTCAGACGCCCGTCTGTCTGGACGAAAGTCTCAATTCTCTCCGCCGCGCAGAACAGGCGATCCGGCTACAGAGCTGCCGATACGCCAACATCAAACCGGCTCGAGTAGGTGGTCTGACGAACGCCGTCAAGATGCACGATCTATTTCAGCAGGCCGGGATTCCGTGTTGGGTGGGGGGGATGCTGGAAAGTGCCACGGGAGCGTCACTCTGCGTGGAACTCGCCATGCTCGACAACTTCACCTATCCCGCCGACATTTTCCCCAGCAGCCGATATTACCGCGAAGATCTGGCGGAAACCCCGCTGGAACTGACGACCAGCTCCGACGGCGTGCCGAGTGTTGAGGCGATTGACCGGATTCCCGATCCCGACCCCGGACGGCTGCAAAAAATGACGATCCAATCCTGGTCCAGCACTGATTGAATCCGGAATACTTTCAATCCGGCAATTTAACAGAGCGCGGTTTGACCTTTGACAACCAGTCCTTCACAATACCTCTCCAAACTACATTCTGCACGTTATTTGAATCGACTCTTCATGGCTGAATTTCAGACCGTCGCAAAAGTGGGCGACATCCCTGCCGGTGAAGGACGTACCTTTCCCGTGAACGGAAAACTGGTCGGCGTATTCCTCGTTGATGATGAGTATCTCGCGATTAACGATCTCTGTCCGCATATGGGAGCGTCACTCTCGGGCGGATGGGTCGAAGAGGGTTGCGTCACCTGTCCCTGGCATGCCTGGCGTTTCGATCTTCAGGACGGCACGTGGCGGGAGAACCCGAAAGTCAAAACTGAAAGTTACGAAACCCGTGTGGAAGGAGATTCGATTCAGGTTCTCGTTCCCGACGCGGAAACTCCTTCACGTTCCTCAGATTCCACCGCCTCTTAATCTCTATATTATTCAGGAGAGATGTATGACTCGCTCGATCAGTTATCTCATGGCTTCAATCATATCCTTCGCTGTGATCTCCGTTACCTCCGCAGCAGAATTTGAACCGCTCTTCGACGGCAGCAGTCTCGAAGGCTGGAAACACAATGGGAACTGGAAAATTGAAGAAGGCGCGATCACCCGCGAAGGTAAAGGGGGGAGCCTCGTCTACAAAGCGAAAAAAGTCCCCGATGACTTCGAACTGGTGTTCGAATGGAAAGTCGCTCCCGGCTCGAATAGCGGCGTTTACTATCGACCGACACAGTATGAGTATCAGATTCTCGATAACAGCAAACATGCGGACGGCAAAAACCCGCGCACGTCGGCAGCCTCGCTCTATTTCTGCATGCCTCCCTCCCACGACAACACCAAAACTCCGGGGGAATGGAACCAGGGACGCATCATCTGCAAAGGAACCGTCATTCAGCACTGGCTCAACGGAGAGAAAGTGGTCGGCTTCGATTACACCGATCCCAAATATGCGGCGGAAGTCAAAATGCTGAAACAGCGCGGCGGGAATCTCGCAGCCCGAGGCGCATTTCTCAGCTTACAGGATCACGGCGATCCGGTCTGGTATCGAAACATCAAGTTGAGGGAACTGGGGCCCGACGATCGACTCGATCGCACTCCCGTCGCACCGCAGGAACTAACTGCCGCACAAAAAAAAGCCGAAGCCGAAAAGCTCTCACGAATCGTCGAAAATCGGAAGCGAGCTCAGGAAAGAGCAAAACAGAAGAATAAGAAGTAATTCATCTCCTCAACGACTTCCCCCCGGACAAGGATGATTCCCGTGACTGAGTCTACCAACAGCAACAATAATGTGTTTGACGATGCCATTAAGAGGCTCGACGCCGCGTTCGAACACGCCAGTATCGACGAAGAAGCTCTCGAAAAACTCAAGCATCCTCGACAAACTTTGGAAGTCTCTATTCCGGTCCGGATGGATGACGGATCGCTGCAAATCTTTCAAGGTTACCGCGTCCGTCACGACGATACCCGCGGTCCCACCAAAGGCGGATTACGCTATCACCCCGACGTCGATCTCGCCGAAGTGAAGGCGCTCGCCTTTTGGATGACCTTCAAATGTGCCGTCGTCGGTTTACCGTACGGCGGGGGGAAAGGCGGGGTGACCGTCAATCCGAAGAAACTTTCGCGGATGGAACTGGAGCGATTGAGTCGCGGATTCATCGCGCAGATCGCCGACTTCATCGGTCCCGAAACTGACGTTCCCGCTCCCGACGTCTACACTAACTCCATGATTATGGGGTGGATGATGGACGAGTATTCCAAAATCACACGTCGACGAACCCCAGCCGTCATTACCGGTAAACCGGTCCCCCTCGGCGGTTCTCTCGGTCGTGACGACGCGACGGGGCGAGGTGCCTACTACTGCATCAAAGAACTGGAGAAGAAACGAGACTGGAACCCGGAAGAGATTACCGTCGCCATTCAGGGTTTCGGAAATGCGGGACAACACGTCGCCCATCTCCTCCACGCCGACGGATACAAAATCGTCGCGGTAAGCGACTCCAAGGGAGGAATCTACAAGCCGGAAGGCTTCGACGTCCCCAGTCTGATTCACACCAAAAACGAGTCCCGCGTACTCAAAGCGGTCTATTGCGAAGGCTCGGTCTGTGAAGCGATTGATGCCGAGACGATCACGAACGAGGAACTTCTGGAACTCGGCGTCGATCTGCTCCTGCCGTCCGCTCTGGAAAATCAGATCACCGAACGGAACGCCAACAACATCAAGGCCAAAGTGATCGTCGAAGTTGCGAACGGCCCCGTCACTTCTCAAGCCGACGAAATTTTGAAATCGCAAGACGATCTTCTGATTGTCCCCGATATTCTCGCCAACGCTGGCGGTGTGACCGTCAGCTACTTCGAATGGGTCCAAAACAAACAAGGCTATTACTGGGAACTGGAGACCGTGCATCAAAAGCTGCATGAGATCATGTCGCGCGAGTTCAATAACGTCTACGACATCATGATCAATAAAAGCATCGATATGCGAACCGCCGCTTATGTGCTTGGCCTGAATCGAATCGGCGAAGCCGTGGAATCGTTGGGGACGATGAAGTATTTCGCCGCCGACGACCTCCGAGCCACCCAATAATTGTCCCATTCAGCTGAGAATAGGCGATCTATGTAAGCGCCGAAATTCACCGCAGTGAACGCTGATAAAAACAGAGCCGCCTCATCGCGATCGCGGCTTGGCGCATTGGCGTGAGGCCCTCTGAAACTCAGCGGCCAGTGGTCCCATTTTTCTTCGTTGCGTCAGCTGCGTTCCATGATTCCCAGCAGACGCAAATTTCCGTCCTGATTGCTTGAGAATCACTCGATCATTAGACTGGCACCAGCATCACCAGCTCTGAATGATTCATTCCACCACTTTTGCAAGTCTCACCATTCCCATGCAATCCCACTTCAATTCCGAGTACTCCTCTGTCGATTTTCTACGGGCGAAAGCCCAGTCCCGCATGCCCCGATTTGCCTACGAATATCTGGCCGCGGGTTGCTTTTCGGAAGTCAACCTGGCTCGCAACAATAGCGACATTCGACAGGTTCAACTCAAGCCGTGGTATCTGCGGGATTTTGCCGGAGCCGATCAAACCACCGAATTATTCGGCGAGACCTACGACGCACCGTTCGGGATCGCACCGGTCGGCTTGCAAGGATTGATGTGGCCGAAGGCGTGCGAATATCTCGCCCAGGCCGCCGTCGATCATAATGTGCCGTTCACGCTTTCCACGGTCAGTACGGCGAGCATCGAGACAGTTGCCGAGATCACCAACGGCAAATTCTGGTTTCAACTTTATCATCCGGCAGAAAACGAATTGCGCGACAAATTGCTGGACCGAGCGTGGGAGGCGGGGTGTCGGACGCTGGTGATTTTGGCCGATACACCGACATTCGCCTATCGCCCCAAAGAGATTCGGAACGGGTTGTCGATTCCTCCCCAGATGTCGTTACGGAATATTTTGCAGATGTTAGGAGCTCCCGCCTGGGCATGGGGACAACTGATGGCCGGCAAGCCCGAGTTCAAAACAATGAAGGAATACATTCCGAAGGGGTTGAGCATGAAGCACCTCGGACTCTTCATGAACAAGACGTTTTCGGGCCGACTGACGGAAGACAAAATCGCCCCGATTCGAGAAAAGTGGAAGGGGAACCTGGTCGTCAAAGGAATCGTCAATCCCGAAGACGCCGAGATCGCCGTCAAACATGGCTTGGACGGCTTGATCGTCTCCAATCACGGCGGCCGACAACTCGACCGGGGACAATCGACGATCGTGCCGTTGTATAAACTGGTTCCGGAATTCGGCAGCAAGTTGAAGATGATGATCGACGGCGGGATGTATTCGGGAGCGGATGTGGCGGCGTGTCTCGCATGTGGAGCCGACATGGCCTTCATGGGACGGACTCCGATGTTCGGCGTCTGTGCTTTGGGGAAATACGGCGGTCACCACACCCTGGAAATGCTCAAAAAACAATTGCAGCAGGTGATGGAACAGGTCGGCTGCACACGACCGGAGAAATTAAGAGAGCATTTGATTCCCGAAAGCGTGCCCGCGTAATGGGGATGTTGTTGTGACATTCTGAGCCGCGTGCGCAAGCACGCAGAGGACATCGATCAACATTCCGCGTCATGTAGGCCGACTCTCCGAGTCGGCATGAGCGATGTTGAGTATCGAATACGGGGGCTTCTGTTTCACAGAGCGTCCCGCCCACCAGTTAAATAAAGAAGAAAGCACTCACCATGAAACTGGGACTGATCAACTCCGCCTGGGTCCAGGCGGGCCGCGAAACCGTCTGGGGACTCCAGAAGACCAAGGAACTCGGCTTCGATACGGTCGATATCTTCGCCGACCCGCTCGATATCGGCGTGAAAGAGAAACTGGAAATTAAACGGGAGTGCGATCGACTGGAACTTCCCATCGTCAGCATCTGCTGCGTGGCGGTCGGACTGATCGATTTCAATCCCAGCGTCCAACGGTTTCATCTCGACCGCTGCAAACAGTATCTCGATCTCTGTTACGAATATGAAGCCGATAATCTGCTGCTGGTGCTGGGAGAATACATCTGGAATCGGGAAGTGATCCCGCCGGAAGAACAATGGCAGACCGGCGTCGAGAACTGTCGGCAACTGGCCGAGTACGCGGAGTCGCTCGATCTGCAAATCGCGTTGGAGCTGGAACCGTTCCCGCTGTCATTGCTCAACAATGTGGACAATATGGTACGGTTCATCGACGACGTGAATCACCCCGCGTTACAGGCGAATATCGACGTCTCCCATTTGTTACTGGCCGATGTCGGCCCCGAAGAACTTCAGAAACTCCGCGGCAAAGCGATTCACGTGCATATCTCCGACTGCGACGGCAAAGTCCACGGCGACCTGCCCCCCGGACGGGGTGTCGTCGAGTTTGAGCCTTACCTCAAAGAAATTAAGGACCTCGGTATCGACGGTGCGATCTCGATCGAGTTGGAGTATTCTCCCGAACCGGACAAGATCGTCGAATGGGTCACTGAGGCGTATGAAGCGACCGACAAACTAATGCAGTCGGTCGGTTTGCGCGGGTGACTTACTGTGTCACGTAAGAATCGAAGACGCGGACCTGCTCCCAGTTCTCTTTATTCTCTTCGATAAAGGCCAGGTGATCGTCGATGGTTTGATAGGCGTCGTGGGCCTCTTTGTTCTCGAAGACGACGTGCAGCGCCACTTGAAACGCCTGGTCGTTCACCGGACGTTGAAACTCTTTCCCCAATCGACCTGCTGCGAAAAAGACCACGCCGGGGTGATCTTTAAGGTACTTATGACAGGCGTCGATGAGTCCCTGAATTTTCTCTTCGGACTGATCTTTGAGCGTAAAGAAGACGTTATGGGAAAGTTGCTGGCTCATGAGGAGGCTTTCTCTCGGAAGGTGCTGGCCGGGTCGTTGTGTCTGAAGGGCGTATTTTGACAATCCACCTCTCAAACGACAAGTGAGCGGAACGGGAAGCGTCGCCCCCCGCGAAACGGGAAAGAGATTGGAATTCTTGTCGGGAAACCGCGACACTGGAGTTGAAAAAATTCGATATTTCCCCTGAGAGAGATAGCATGTCCCACGATTCGCTCGATCAATTGCGTGCCCGGTTATTCGCCGGGGAAACCCTATTGTTTCTGCAAACGCACGAAGAACAACGCTGGCTCAATTCGCTGCAACAGATGTCGGGCGATCTCGATCGATCCATCGTTGTGTGGAGCGTGACGGAAGGGGCGACCGGAGCCGCCGAGTTCGACACACGGGATCCGCTCGAATTCCTGACCCAGTTCGACCAGCTTCCGCCGCAAACGTGGGTCGTACTGAAAGACTTCCATCCGTATCTGGGTGACCCCAAAGTTGTCCGCCGTCTGCGCGACCTGGCGGAGACGATCCACAAACACAATCAAAGCCTCCTGCTGCTCGGTCCCCGCGCAGACGTTCCCCTGGAACTGACGCGCATCGCAACTCACATGACTCTTCCTCTGCCATCGCTCTCCGACCTGATCGAAGAACTGCACGACGTCATTCGCGAACTGCACGTCGCAGGAAACGATCTGACTCCCACCCCCGAGCAATGTGAGAAACTGGCGAAAACGGTACTCGGCTTGACCGCGGAAGAAGCGAAGCGAGCCTTTCATTTCACGCTGCACACGGCGGACGAGATCGATGACGACGTCTACGCGGCGTTGGTCTCCGAAAAACGGCAAATGGTGCAGGGCTCCGATCTGCTGGAATTCTACGATCTCGACGAAGGAGCGAGAGAGATTGGCGGTTTGAACGGCCTGAAAGACTGGTTGATTCAGCGGTCCGATGCCTTCCAGTCTCACGCCAACGAACAAGGCATCCCCACGCCGAAAGGTGTATTCCTCCTGGGGGTTCAGGGATGCGGGAAAAGTTTGACGGCCCGCGTCACCGCGCAGATGCTGCACTTTCCGTTAATCCGTCTGGAAACCTCGGCCCTTCTCAGTTCGGATCGGGGAGGCTCGGAAAAGAATTTGCGGGACGTGCTGAAGCTCGTGGAATCAATTTCTCCGGTCGTCTTGTGGATCGATGAAATCGATAAAGCGTTCGCCGGTTTCGAGGATGAAGCGGCGGGAGACGCGACGATGTCGCGACTGGTCGGAACGTTTCTGACGTGGATGGAGGAACATAAATCGCAAGTCTTTGTCGTGGCGACGGCGAACTCCGTCGATCGATTACCTCCCGAGTTGTTGCGCCGCGGACGATTCGATGAACTGTTTTTCGTCGATTTGCCGAATTTTGAAGAGCGGAAAGAAATCCTGACCGTGCATCTGGAAAAGCGGGGGTGGAGTGCGGGTAAGTTCGATCTCGCCCGTCTCTCGGACACCACGGACGGTTACAGCGGTGCGGAAATCGAACAGATCGTCAGTTCGGCTCTCCTTGAATCATTCGCTCAGAAAAAAGTGCTCTCCGAGGATGCCATCATCAAACAACAGGAACTGACCGTCCCGCTCTCGCGAACCAAGGAAGACGAACTCTTCGCACTCCGGGAATGGGCGCGCGAGCGATGTCGCCCCGCCACTCCCGACAGCATGGTCGCCCAGATGCTCGAATCGGAAGAACGACAGGGAGAACTGAAAGCGGAAGGTCCGTCAACAGAAGCCAAAGACCGCTGGAAACAGTTAGCCGATCGGGGACAGTTAAACGCGGCGGTCATCGAGTATGTCCGTCCGCGGACTGCCGTCGATTTGCAATCTCTGCAGACGGATCTGGCCGATTATCTCGACGTCGAAGGGGAGGAGGGATTGGCATTGCGGGCGTCGCCGAACTGCGTTGTCTTTTCCGGCTGCAACCGCGCGTTCTGCGAAGTGCTGGTCGGCCTGATCGAGAAAAAACGTCTCTACCTGCAACCGGCGAAGGCCGCCATGTACGGCGCGGAAAATCTGCCGTTCAAACTCCCGTTGCAGGAAGGATTGCCCGAGGAGAAACAGAAACGCCCCGTCTGGGTTCCGATGATGTTGCAGGTTTCCCCGCCGGTGGAACCCGATGCGCGGTTGATGCGTATCGCCCGCATCAAATTGAACTCCAGTAAAGCGGCCTCCAGATAAGTCCCAATCGTTTGAGAATCCAGGGGGTTTTGGCAGTCCGCAGCGAGGAGATCCTGAAGAGTTTCGCCGGGAAAGGCCACCTTCGCCTTGCCCCTCTGACTTCACGACCGATAGGATGGGAGGAACTCGCCCTTTCTCTAAGTAATGCATGGCTAACGGATGGAACCAATGGATCGTCTGACCCGTTTGATCGCCTTTGGACTCGTGCTGCTGGTCTCAATCCACGTCCCCTCGGTGCTCTCCGCCGATGAGGGAGACGACCTCTATAATCTTTCCCTCGGACTGCTAAGACAGGAACGCTACGAACAGGCGGCGGAATCGCTCGAAAAGCTGGTCGAAACCTATCCCCAGCATCCGCGCACCGAACTGGCCCGCTTCCGACTCGGCATCATCTCCCTCACGCTCAAAAAATACGACGCCGCTCGAAAGTATCTGCGCGACTTCGTCAAGAAAAACCCCGAAAGCAAGAATCTGCCGGAAGCGATGTTCCGGATCGGTCTTTCCAGTTTCCAACTGGGAGAGATGCCGGCCGCCGAGAAGGAACTCGCCACGTTTCTTCAAAAAAATCCCGAACATCCCTCCCGCGAGCAGGCATTAACGTATCTGGGATATGCTCAACTGCAGAACAAGAAACCGCAGGAAGCATTGCAGACCTTCAAAACGGCGTTGGAAGCTTTTCCCAAAAGTGCGTCTCGGGAAGATCTTCTCTTCGGAGAGGCCAACGCCTACGTCGCGCTCCAGCAGGCGGACGAAGCGATCGGCGTCTATCGACAGATCGCAGAAAACCCGACCGGTCGTCGTAACGATCAGGCGTTTATGAAACTGGGGGAACTGCAATTCGAGCAACAGAAATACGCCGCGGCGGGTGATGATTACGCCCGACTCGCGACCGAATTCCCGAAAAGCCCGCAAGCCCCGTCCGCCCGTATGAACGCCGGTTACGCATACTTCCAGGGAAAACTGTACGATCGGGCCGCGGAACAGTTCCAAACCGCCGTCAAAGCCGACATCCAACGTCCCACCGCTCTCTACTGGCTCGGACTCTGTCAAAAATCACAAGGAGCCTACGAAGACGCCGCCAAAACGTTACAGAGTGCGGCGGATCTGGTGGGAGAGGTTCCCGCATCCGCAGCGATCCGTTTTCAATGGGCCGATGCGGAACTGAAAGCGGGTAACTATCAAACCGCCCGCAAACAGTTTCTGGCCTCTCAGAAAGTCGATCCGCAAGCCGATACGGCGGACGACAGTCTGTATCTTGCTGCTGAAACGGCTCTCCTGATGGCCGATCTCGATTCCGCGCGGTCGTTGTTGGATCGGATGCGAAAGGAGTATCCGGAGAGTGGTCTGGCCGGATACCAACAGCTCCTTCGCGGACGGATTGCGATCGGAGAACGAACGCCGGAAAGTCTGGAGCAGGCAGAAACCCTGTTGCGAGATTTGCTCGATCATCCGAATGAATCCCTCCGCCGACAGAGTCGCTTTCATCTGGCCCGCTGCCTGGAAACTCAGGATCGCTGCCGCGACGCCCTGGCGGCATTAAAACCGCTCCTCCCGCAACTCACAAAAGAGTCTTCCCAGGACGTGCGCGATGCCTGGCTGATCGCCGCCGAATGCCACCGTCGTCTCGCAACCGCCGCACATCTCGAAGCCCGCCCGATTCGAAAACAGATGCGTGCCGTCAAAAATCTTTCGGGAGACAAACCGACCGCCGAACTCGCCGCGAAAGTCGAGGAATTATCAAACACCGCTTCCACCGAAGCGACGGCTGCTCTTGCGAGCTTGAAGTCCTACTACGAACTCTCGCCGTCCCGTCGCGGCTTTGCCGATGTCCTGCACATCGAGGCGATCTGTGCCGCGTTGACCGACAATAAATCACAAGCAGACGCCGCCCTGAAACAGTTGAGCGAAGGAGCGGCGGAACCGGCATTGGCGGCTCAGATTTTGTTTGAGGTGGCGGAAATTGTGTACGACCGCGGACGCTATGACTGGTCCGCCGAATTGTATGCATTCCTCGCCGCTCGCGAACCGGCGGAAACCTGGCAGCCGGTCGCGTATTCCGGTCTCGGCTGGAGTTTGTACGAAGACGAACAGTACGCCGAGGCGGCGACCGCGTTCGGAAAAGTGGTCGCGTTCGATCCCCGGAACGAACTTTCCCCCGAGGCCTCCTTCATGCAAGGGGAATCCTTGTTGAAAGCGGGGAAGTTACCGGAGGCGCAAACACAATTTTCCCAGACCTTCGAGACCTATGCCCCGGAAGAACCAACCGACGAGAACAGTCTCAGCGGTCCCTTTGCCTACGCACGACGCGCCGGTCTCGAAGCGGCAAGAACCCTGAAGAAGCTCGACAAAATCGAAGAGGCGGATCGCGCGTATGAACTGGTTCTCGAACGCTTCCCCCAGCAACCGACCCTCGATCTCCTCCTGAGCGAATGGGCCGTTATGAATTCCAACGCTGGACGCTTCGAACGGTCCGACGAAATCTTCCGCCGACTACTCAAAACGAATCCGAACAGTACCTACGCCGCCAGCGCCCGCTTGTCGCTGGCCGAATCGGCGATGGAAGCCGGGAAGTTTTCCGCAGCCCGCGCGGAGTTAAAAACACTGCTGGACAATGAATCGACTCCCGCCGATCTGCGCAAGCGATCGCTGGCTCATCTGATCCGCATTGAAATCACCGCCGGCAACTGGAACGAAGTCGTCCGCTTAGCGGAGGATTACCAGTCCCGACATCCAAACGACTCTTTCGCAAATGACGTCCGGTTCTATCAAGCCGAGGCGCTAATCAATCAGCAACAATATACCGACGCGGGAAAAGTCCTCGAACCGCTCTATGAAAAGCGAACCGAACCCGCTCTACGGGAAGCGGCCTGGTTTCCGCGTCTGTGGGTTTTACTGGCTGAGATCTCGCTGCAAAAGAAAGATTACGAGCGCGTCTTCCGACTCGCTATCGAGATGGACGCCGTCGAAACGACGGAACCGTTCCGCTATCAGATGCGGGAGGTCATGGGCCGCGCCTACAAAAACAAGGCCCGCTTTGAAGACGCCATTGGAGCCTTTGAAGCCGTCACGAAAGACAAGTACGGCGA
This sequence comes from Planctomycetaceae bacterium, assembly GCA_014762625.1. Taxonomy (GTDB): domain Bacteria; phylum Planctomycetota; class Planctomycetia; order Planctomycetales; family Planctomycetaceae; genus JABURQ01. Next base: position 62,135 of record JABURQ010000012.1, read on the forward strand.
GAAGACCGAGACCGCCGCGAAAAGTCAATTTCTGATCGGCGAAACGCTGATGCTGCAGAAGAAATACAAAGAGGCGTTGGAGGCGTACTTGAAAGTGTATGTACTGTATGAGTTCCCCGAGTGGCAGGCCCCGGCACTCTTCCAGGCGGGACAATGCGACGAAGCGCTGATGCAGTGGCAAAAAGCGCTCACCTCTTATGAAGACCTGCTGCGCGATTTCCCGAACAGCGAATTCGCCCCCCAGGCCAAACAACGCATCGCCGACGTCAAGCGAAAGGTGAAATGAATCTTTTTAAACAGATTCCCCTTTGCTGATTATCTCAGTTCTCACATGATTCCCAGAAAATACACCGTTGCCAGTGGATTTTGCTGCCTGAAAGATCAGAAATAACTTCAATCATTTGAAGACATTCCAGATGATTAATTATCTGTTTTTTTGGAAGATCCTGGAATTCAATGGATTTTCGTCCAGTGAACAGCGATACTCGTTGCCTTGAATGTTACGCAAGTGATTCATTGGAGCAGGACTATGTTATCTCGTCTCGGACCGATTGTATTTGCATGCGCCCTGGTTTTCAGCTTGCAGCAACACACAGCCAACTCACAAGATCCTCCCGCAGTACCATCAAAAACAACGGAAAACAAAAGTGACCTCGTCAGTTCCTCATCAGCATCAATCAGCACTCCCAATATGGTGCTAGGGCAACGGCTCGTTCAACTGACTAAGTACATCGAGAAGTCAGCTGAATTACAACGAGTGGTCCTGAACCTTAAGCCTGAATTTCGCATACGTTCGGTGACGGAATCATCACTTCTTGATGCTCGATTGAAGCGGATCGAAAGGAAGACAGAAGCTCGTGACGAAAAGCTGAAAAACATTGCTGACCGGATAAAAAAAACAACCAGTAGTTTACAGTCTTACCAAAACTTACCTGGTGATCCGGATGAACCGATCCCCGGAGATGGTGAAGCTGCTCCAATGCCAAAGGCGGCTCCTCCCGCACCTCCAGCTGACAAAGAAGCTCTGCTTCCAGAGGCGACATACCAGAATCTTGTGCGCCAAGAAAAGCATGATTCTATCCCTCCGGCAAAGTCTGGTACGAACTGGCTCATTTCGATAAATCAGGCCGGCGCTCAAGCTAATCAAGATAATAAAAAAGAAATTTTGTCAGAACTGAATCAAATCAAGCAAGAAATCGATTCCATTCGATTGGAGCTAGAGTCCATGATGACTGGAAATGGTTGGGGTGAGCACGAAATACCTGACATAATGTTGAGGACAGAAAATGCAGAGCGGTCTCTTGAGCAGGAACGCACAAGCATCGCACGTCCTCTTGAAGCCAAGTTAAAACAGATAGAGCGGATCGTAAAAGTTTTCGTCAACACTCCTGAAGTGATTTATCTGAATATCGATGGACTCCTTAAACAGCGCGACTATCTGATGGCTCCTGAAGAGGCCATCGGTGTTGCCCCAGAGGCAGCTTCAGCTGCTCAATGCGCTCCAGGAGGAATTGATCAGTTCTTAAACAATCCGGAAGTCTCTCTTGCCTGGTTAAAGAAAACGCTGGAGACTGACCTGTCCTGCTTAAGCATGACATTTAACTATATTCAGTTAGAACATCTGTCCTTCCAAGGAACGGTCTCAGATCTTAGAGAACAGGTGACATCGATGCTTCAAAACGAAGCTTCACTCGAAGAGTTTTATCAAGAAATGGAAGTCGACGCAGACACCATCATCGTTCAACTCCAGGAAAAAGCGGCCATCTGGAGAGAAGAGAAACATAATCTCGAAAACACTCTGAATTCCCGGGATGATTCACTCAATCAATATCAAATCAACCTTCGGCTTGTAAACGCCGTGTATGGCATGATTGCAACAATCATCGCACTGTTCCTTCTTCTTCGGCTATTTCCATCAGTTCTGACGCGTTTGATTGTGAGAAACCGTTTATTGATGGAAGTACTCAGCATGGGCTTCCTCTTACTGACTATCATTATTCTTGGATCAGCAAAATTGATTGAAGGACAAGGGCTGGCAGGTCTACTTGGGACAATCGCAGGTTATATCTTTGCACGTAAGACACAAGAACCTACAGAGCCTACCTCAGCTCAACTCGAAGAATCCGAAGCACGAGAGGAATTTCAACTCAAAGTTATCGACGCTGAAAACAAGCTAAAAAAACTAAAACAGAAGCTCAAGGAAGCTCAACAAGCTGAAGATTCACAAACTGACCCAAAAAAAATTGAAGCAATCCAATCTATTCAGGAAGCCATTAGGAACGAGGAAGCAAAAATTATCGTCTTGCAAGAATTTCTCTCAAATAATGCTGATTCCCTACCACATCAGAATCAGGGTAAAGCTTCCACGTCCAAGGAAGAAACACAATAGCGCAGCAGGCCAACTATGAGAGAACTGATCTGCACGGTTCAAGTTACGTTATTATCAGCGTTCAAAACTTCCGCCCGAGCTGGCGGTAGTGTTCGTTCTGGACCGGGACGAGTTCTTTCAGAACCGATTGCAGCACCTCGGCCGGTGATCCCATGGCGTTGATCTGCGAGATCAATTCCTGGGGATAGCAATCGAGAACGGGGGCCGTCTGTTCCCGATAAATTTCGAACCGCTGCCGGATGATCGTTTCGTTCGCGTCATCGACCCGATTCTCGCGGATCGCCCGTCGGCGGATACGGTGAATCATCGCTTCTTCGTCTTCGCAGACCAGGTACAGAATCCGACGGACGTTGATGTGTTCCTTGACGAGTTCGACCTGGGCGATGTTACGCGGCAGTCCGTCCAGAATCAGAATGTCTTCGTGCGGTTTGTAATTGGAGAGGGCGACCTGTCCTCCAAGCGACTTCTTCCAGATTTTAATCGTCAGATCGTCGGGCACGAATTTCCCCTGGGAGGTTGTTTCGTAGACGATCTTTCCCTCCGGCGAATGAATATCGAGGGAGCGAAACACTTCGCCGCACGAGAGATGATAGAAACCGGGGATATGTCCGAGAATGCTTCCCTGCGTTCCTTTACCGGCTCCGGGGGCTCCGAACAGGAGGACGGTTTGATAGCGATCGTTGTCGGTCATGCGTTTTCCCGCTAACGTGAGAAAATGAAAGGTCCTACCTTAGCCGGATCCGGAGCAGGGGAGCAAACCGCAATTTCCAGAAAAAAACGCCTTCCGGAAATCGGAAGGCGTGACGTGTTTCTGAATGGTACGCAGACGGCGTTAGCGAGACATCAACGCGACAACCTGACCGACATCGACCGGCAGGGAGACGTCTTCGTAACTCGGTAGGGTTTGCACGCGGGCTTCGAGCGAAGTTCCGTCAAATTCAATCCAACCCGTCCGTTCGCCGGTGACTTCTTCTTTCAGCTCTTTGTACATCGTGAGCAGGTTCGGGCGGTTCTTGACGGTGATGACATCGCCGGCTTTCACCAGATACGAAGCCCGGTCCATCTTGCGACCGTTGACCAGAAAATGGCCGTGGGCGATGCCTTGTCGAGCCTGCGGGCGGGTTTTGCAGAATCCGGCGCGACGCACGACGTTATCGAGTCGTCGTTCGCACAGAATCAGCAATTGCTCACCCGTGTTGCCCTTCATGCGACGGGCTTTATCGAAGTACTTGCGAAGCACTTTCTGTCGCAAGCCGTAGTAAAATTTGATCTTCTGTTTCTCGACCAATGCGGTTCCATACACAGACAACTTGCGTCGTCGGGTGTGCTGACCGGGAGGAGTGTCACGGTTTTCGAGCGCTTTCACAGCGCCGGCATTTTCAAAAACGATCGCGCCAATACGGCGGTTGATGCGTCCTTTTGGTCCGGTATACCGACCCATTGAGGAACCTCTTTAACGTCAAACAGAGTGGTTTTAGTCCAGAAACGAATCGAAAAGGATAAACGTGTCTCACTGGTATTGCAAGCGAGCGGGAGCCACTTCGAGCCCGGATTCCCGGTGTTTTCAGGCAATTCCTATCGCAAAGCTCGCCCGGATCGCTCAGGTCGACTCTTTTTGAATGTCGTCCGCGGAGAACTTGACCTGCACCAGCGTCGTAACTCCATTCATGGAAACAGGATGGAAACCCTTGCGAATCTGGAACCGCCAGACAAGACTCCCTTGGAGCGTTTTCAGGTCTGCTTCCTGTGTCGGCAGAAACGTCTCCATTTCTTCATCCGGCCCTAACGCCCGGGTCTGGAGCCCTTTGATATCGTATTCGCTGGTCGGCGGGTGGTTATACATCAAAATGCGATGGCCTCGATTTCCCAGATCGCTCGCCTTGGCGACCCAGTTATTCGCGTAGACGTGGTTGAAATCCTCTTTGTCATGCTCGCGGAGAGTGATCAGATTCATATCGAGCGGGGGAAAGACCTGATCGTCGGAAACGTTCTTGATCTTAAGCTTCAACTTCAGCACCGGATTTGTCGAAGGAATCCCCTCCTCCACGTCACCTTGAAAGTATTCAAAATTCAACGGTCCCCGGACGACGCCAATCGGCGTGATTTCAATATTCCCGAAACGTTGGGTCTCTCCAATCTTGAGCGTATGACCGGGAGCGAGACTCGCGTTTTCCCGAATCAGACGAAACTCTCCCTCCTTTGCCGGCTCGACGTCGGGCAGGCTTTCCAAGTCATGAGGTTTGGCCTGAAAGAAGCTGAAAAACAGATACAAAAAAGCAATCGTGATCAGAATGGCATAACTGACCAGGTATTGAAACGCTTTCGAGGAAGGACCGCGATGACGGCGAGGTAATCCGCTGGTTTCCGTAAGCGGCTTCGCGGTCGGTTGCTCTGAATCATCCTGATCGGAAGAGTCTTCGTCGATCTCTGTCTCTGTTGCCGCCTCTGGTTCGGTCTCCGCTTCGCTTCCCTCGATGAGGTTATCAAATGACGGGACTTCGGTCGTTTCCTGAGTCTCGGCTGCTGAAGCGTCTTGATTCAGAAAATCGAAATTGGGTGAGGAACTCGGCTCTGTGGAATCGTAGGAGGTCGTTTCCGATTCCTGAGTCGCTTCGATGTTTTTTAGGTCCTCTTCGGTCAAAATGGCCGACGCCACGCCGCTATCACCATTCCCGCCGTTTTCTTCCTGCTCAGCGAGAGCATTATCGTTGAAATTATAGTCGAACGATTGTTGTGCTTCCTGATCTTCTGTCTCGGATACCTCTTCCGTCTCCGCAGACTCTTCCTCCGTCAGGTCATCCTCGTCGAGAATCAGGACCGTCGAGCAGTGGGGGCAGGACACCTCGACACCCAGATCCTCAATCAGGATCTGTTCTCCACATTCTCCGCATTCCACTTCATAAGACATCGCATACTCCGAGGACCCCATTGCCCGGATGTGGTCGCGTATTAAGACATTCTACGTTCTTTCATCATATGATCAGCGGCCGCTTGAGGCGACCCCTCTCCAATCAATTGTGGCTTGCAAATCGGGATGTCGCAACATCCCAGACGCATCAAATTCCACCAATGCTAAAATCGGAACCTCCGTCAATTGGGCTAATTCTACAGGATTTGTCTGTTCGGCGACTGATCCGGTCGGAGGCAGATGCTGATTCAAGACAATTCCCGCAATCTCCAGTTCGCGGGCCTGAATCGATTCCAGCGTTAACAATGTGTGGTTGAGTGTTCCCAACGTTCGAGAGGCAACCACGAGGATCGGCCAACCGCACTCCTTCGCAAAGTCGGCCACATTCGAGGTTTGCGTCAAGGGACACAACCAACCGCCCACCCCTTCCACCAGCAGGAAATCAACGCGATCTCGCCACCAGACGTGTCCGGAGGTGATCAACTCGCCATCGATCTCCCGATTCTCCAGGCGAGCTGCAACCGGCGGTGCCGCGGGAGCTTCAAAACATTGCGGGCAGATCTGCTCGCGTGTGAACTCTCCGCCGAGCGCCTGGAAATGAGTTTCGACATCCGCCCAGCGCAAATGACCGTCGTCATCTCGTTCTCCCCCCGAACAGACAGGTTTATAGATTCCGACCTGGACACTCTCGTCGCGCAATTGTCGCGCGATGGCGGCGGTCACGAACGTCTTGCCGACGTCGGTATCCGTTCCGGTGATGAAGAGTCCCTGCATCTTCAGAATCCCTGCTGGACGACTCAACAAGCGTTAAAAATCCATACGGCAGACTCAGGCCGCTTCCACATCCCCGCCTCGATAGCCGGGAGCCACGCGTTTCGATTCGTGATAGGTTTCTATCTGATCCCCCCATTGTGTCCAGCCGGCGCGCTTTTCGCGAGCGAACAATTCGAGGTAAGGACCGGGGCTGCAATCTTCGATCAAGTCGTAGAACTCATCCGGCTTGCGCGAGTGCTCCCGCTTCCGGCTCGACAACAGATTGACCTGAGAACGTCCCGGTTGAAGCGTCCGCATGCGTCCCTTCAAACCAAACAGTAAAACTTCCGTCACATTGCGGAAATAAAACCCGACCCCCCGTCCGTCGGGGCCGCCGTCTTTGCGGACCTTAAACCAGATCAGGTTGGTTTTGTATTGAAAGCCCCAGGCTTCGAGAACGCGCAACCCCTCGGGCAACAGCGCATTCGGAACCCACATGTAGAGATGAGCGTTTTCCTCGGTATGGGCGGCGACGGGCATCTCGCAGATCTCGTCGAGCGTCATGGTCTCGTAGCGTTTGAGACGACGATGCTCCGGGGCCACTTTTCCCGTGCGGTTTTGAAACTGCCAGGGTGGGTCGGCGTAGATCGTCTGGAACTTCTTTTTCAGTCCGGGAAGTCGAGCATCCATGCTGACGTGCCTTTCCTAACGCGGATCATGTACGGGGTACAGGTCTCTTCCGAAGCCAACAAGACAAGTCTGTCTTTGCGGTTCCATCCATGGCGAAAGAGTCGGTCACCTGATCCCTTAAGTCCGCCCGTTCAATAATCATAAACTCTTGTGACGTAATCACTTTATCGGCATCGTGGACGCACCGCGTTGAGAAGATTCCAGATAGGGAGGCCGGCTTCCGCAAAATGACGGGAACAGTGTCTGAGGAGTGATTCCGGCTCTGAAAGACCGATTCCTCTGGTTTCGAGGAACGAAAAACGGCTCGACTGTCCCGTTTCGAGAGGCATCAAAACTCAACAATTTGATGATTTCGGGATCGTAAGTTGAGTCGAGACTTACAATTCCGGTATAGTTCGTGCATGCTTTAATCTCGAATTCCAGAGCGTTCCTGATGCGGATTCGAACCAGTTGCCCTCACTTTGATTCACGACTTTGAGGAATTTTTAGCGTGGCCAATCAGCATTTTGCCAAGATTCAGCGATTGCAGGAAAACATCGGAAAAGTGCTGCTCGGTAAGCCGAATGCCATTCGCAGTTCACTGGTGGCGCTCTTCGGCGGTGGTCATTTGCTAGTGGAAGATGCCCCCGGCGTCGGTAAGACTTCGCTCGCCAAGGCGATTGCCAAAAGCCTTTCTTGCGATTTTACCCGTTTGCAATTCACGCCCGACATGCTGCCGAGCGACATTCTCGGAGCCAGCATCTTCCTCCCGAATAAGGGAGAGTTCGAGTTTCGGGAAGGCCCTGTCTTCACAAACATTCTGTTGGCTGATGAAATCAACCGCACCACCCCCCGGACGCAAAGCGCGTTGCTCGAAGCGATGAACGAGGGACAGGTCTCCATCGAAGGAATCACGCACCGTCTGGAGCCTCCCTTTTTTGTGCTGGCGACTCAAAACCCGTTTGAATTCGAGGGCACCTACCCGCTTCCCGAAAACCAGCTCGACCGATTTATGTTACGCATCGAAATCGGCTACCCCGATCGAACCTTTGAGAAACAGGCCCTCACGCAACATCGCACGGGAGAACCGGTCGAATCTTTGGAACACGTCATGAGCGGAGAAGAGTTGATTGAGATTCAAAAGGATGTGCGAGAGATCAAAGTCGAAGATTCGATCAACGATTATCTCCTCGACATCGTCACCGCGACGCGCGAGCATCCCGATCTGGAAGTCGGAGTCAGTACGCGCGGGGCGCTCACTTTCTATCGAGCGTTGCAAAGCTGGGCGATGGTGGCTGGTCGCGATTATGTGATTCCGGATGATGTGAAGGATCTGGCGACCGAAGTTCTCGCCCATCGCGTCCAGTGCCGTTCCGTGCTACGAGAAAACCAGCGTCAGCGCGCCGTCACGATTCTCGAACAAATTATGCAACAGACGCCCATTCCCGATTAGAATGAATGTCTGTAGGAAATATCACAGACCGGAGCAGGACGTTCCCGTTAAGATTCGGACGTGACTGATGGATTGGTCGAAGGTCCTGCTGAAGGAGTCTCTTATGTCGTTACGAACCCTGCGCGAATTTCTCTCACCCAGCCTGATGTTTCTGATGGCGTTCTTCGCCACCTCAACGATGCTGCTGCAGGCGGAGGAAAAACCGACCAATCGACTCGCGGAAGAATCGAGCCCCTATCTATTGCTGCACGCTCATAATCCGGTGGACTGGTACCCCTGGGGACCGGAGGCCTTCGCCGCAGCGAAGGAACAAAACAAACCGATCTTTCTCTCCATCGGTTACTCCAGTTGTTACTGGTGTCACGTCATGGAACGGCTGGTCTTCGAGAATGAAGAGATCGCCGCCCATATGAACGAGCACTTCATCAACATTAAGGTCGATCGGGAGGAACGTCCCGACGTCGATGATATCTACATGACGTCACTGATCGTCTACAACCAGTTGATCGGCTCGTCAGCCGGTGGAGGATGGCCGCTGTCGATGTTTCTGACACCGGAAGGAAAACCGTTTGCCGGCGGAACTTACTTTCCTCCACAAGACATGGAGGACGGTCGGATCGGTTTCCCGACCGTGATGGATCGCGTGACCGGCTTGTGGAACGAGCAGGAAGAGGCGATTCGCAAGAACGCCGACATCGTCACTCAGGTCGTCAAACGACAGATGACTCCTTCCCTCGATCTCAGCGCCGTGGAACTCGATCAAAAACAGATTGAAACCACATTATCGGCACTCAAGGAGAGCTACGACCCCGAATACGGTGGGATCGACTTCGATCCCGCTCGCCCCGATGGACCCAAATTCCCGACTCCCGCCAAACTGAACCTTCTCCAACACGCCGCTGAAGAGCTGCAGGACGAGCGAGCGAAAGAGATAGTCCTGAAGACTTTGACCGAAATTGCCCGCGGCGGAATTCGCGATCACCTGGGGGGTGGATTTCATCGCTACAGTACTGACCGCGAATGGCTGGTGCCGCACTTTGAAAAGATGCTCTACGACCAGGCGCAACTCGTTCCCATGTATTTGTCGGCCTGGGAATCGACGGGCGATGAGCTGTACCGCGACGCCGCCGTGGAGACGCTCGAATTTGTGCTCCGAAAAATGACCGACGAGCAAGGGGGTTTCTATTCGGCCCTCGATGCGGAGACCGAAGCGGTCGAAGGAAAATATTACGTCTGGTCGAAGGACGAGATTCGAGAAGTGCTGGGAGAAGAGTCGGCGAAGATCTTTTTCGAGGTGTACGGTCTCAACGAACCCAATCCGTTCGAACATGGTTACGTCCTGCATTTGCCGACTTCACTCTCAGCAGCGGCCGAGAAACTGGAGACAGAGGAATTGGAACTGCGAAAAAACCTTTCCCGCTGGAAACAGCAATTACTAACGCAGCGACAGACGCGCGAACAGCCGTTGCTGGACGACAAAGTTCTCACGAGCTGGAACGGCTTGATGATCTCCGCGTTCGCCCAGGCGGGACGGATTCTCGAAGAACCACGTTACACCGCTGCCGCCGCCAAAGCGGCTCGCTTTATTCAGCAGGAGATGACTGCCCCGGATGGTCATCTCCTGCGAACCTCGCGCGAGGGCGAAGCGAAGCTGAATGCTTATCTCGACGATTATGCGTTCTACGTCGCCGCGCTGTTGGAGCTTTACGAAACAACCGGCGACGACATTTGGCTGACGCAAGCCCGACAATGGAACGAGCGACAGATCGAACGCTTCTGGGATGACGACGCCAAAGGATTCTTCTTCACATCTCACGATCATGAAGCACTGATCTCCAAATCGAAATCCGCTTACGACGCCGTCATTCCCTCCGGAAACAGTGTCTCGGCTCTCAATCTGCTCCAGCTCGCCCGACTCACCAACGACGCCGCATACCGGGAGAGGGCGGAAGCGATCCTGAAAGTGTTCGCGCCGGTTTATGAGAAAAGCCCGCGCAGCTTGAGTACGTTAAGCGTCGCCTTAAGCGACTTCCTGAACACACCAAAGTCGTCCTCGTCCAACACGACCAGCTCCCTCGGGACCGTCTCGGGGCAGCACGCGCTGCTGACAGTCGCGTACCAGGATGACAAAAAGCATCCCGTCAAATTCCGCCCCTTCCTGAACGTCAAGAAGTTGCCGCCCGGCAAAACGGCGCTGGTGGCCGTTGTGGTTCAGATTGAAGAAGGTTGGCATATCAACACCAATCCCGCCGAGCCCGATTTCTTCATTCCCACGGAATTCAAAGTCGAGTCGGAAGCGGGGGTGACTCTCAAAGCGGTCGAATATCCGAAAGGCAAGCCGTTCAATTTGGAAGGCTTCGACGATCCGCTGATGGTCTATGAAAACCAGGTCATCATTTACGGCCAACTTGAGGTGCCGGAAAAGCTGGCCGGCAAATCAGTCAAAGTCCGCATGGATCTGAAATACCAGGCGTGTAACTACAAGATGTTCAAACCCGCGGCGGCCACCGGCGGCACGTTGACCTTGTCGGTCGCGAAAAAAGGTGAAGCCATCGAACCTGCCAACAAAAAGTATTTCTCGAAACGTCGCTGAATTTCTGCCCTCAGGAGACAGGCATGGAGTCGAAGGATCGCCGATATCACGAACGGTACGGCGTCAAAACAAAAATCATCGCGACGGTCGGACCGGCCGTGGAATCGCTCGATATGCTGCGCAGCCTGGTGGAAGCGGGCGTCGATATTTTCCGACTCAACTTCGCTCACGGTTCTCACGAGTGGCTGGCCACCATCGTCGCGCGGATCCGCAACATCAGCGAACAGCTCCAGCAACCGCTCGCGTTGCTGGGGGATCTCTCCGGTCCCAAAATTCGACTGGGAGAACTCCCCAACAATGAAATCTGCTGTCAGGAAGGTAGCCAATACACCTTCGTCGATGCTCCCAGCGGTGCCGAAAATGAATTGACGTCGACCTACGACAAACTGATCGACGACTTGAGTGTCGATGACTCGATTTTGCTCGCCGACGGAACCATCCGCATGATCGTGGTTTCCAAAGACCTCGAACAACGACGAGTGACGTGCGAAGTGGCGGAAGGCGGGCCTCTCCGTTCGCGGCAGGGGATCAATCTACCCGGCGTGAAACTCTCCACCCCGAGCCTGACGGAGAAAGACCTCGACGATCTCGAATGGGCGCTCGACCAGGAACTCGACTTCCTCGGGCTCAGCTTCGTCCGTTCCGCCGATGATGTGAAACAATTAAAGGAGCGAATTGCCGCCTCCGAGGCGAATCATCAACCGCAAGTCGTCGCCAAAATTGAAAAGCTGGAAGCGGTCGATGCGCTGGAGGAGATTCTCGAATTCACCGACGCGGTGATGGTGGCCCGCGGCGATCTCGGAGTCGAAGCCGACATCGTCAAAGTCCCCACACTCCAGAAACAGATCATCCGCCTCTGCAATCAGCACCGGATCCCCGTGATCACGGCGACCCAAATGCTCGACAGCATGCAGCAGAACGAACGACCGACGCGCGCCGAGGTAAGCGACGTTGCCAACGCCATTCTCGACGGCAGCGACGCGATCATGCTCTCCGGAGAATCCGCCATCGGCAAATACCCTCTCGAAGCCGTCTCGACGATGAGTCGCATCGCCCGCGAAGCCGAACGACACGTCACCGCCAAGAAGTACGGCGACACTCACAGTGAGGAACGAACCCGCGCCCAGGTCGTCACCGAAGGCGTGACGCTCGCCGCCTCCACCGCCGCCGAATATCTCAACGCCGACCTGATGGTCGTCGCCACACACAGCGGTCGCACCGCGATGGCGATCTCCAAACAACGCAGCCCGGTCACATTATTGGCCCTGACGGATCAGATCGACACCTCCCGTCGCATGTGCCTGTACTGGGGGGTCGCTCCACTGTTGACTCACGTTGTTGAAGAATCTCCCGAACAGTTGCTGAAGTTTGTCGTCGATTGGGGCAAAACGAACCAGTTGCTTCAATCGGGTAGTCGAGTCGTACTCATCGGTTCGACGCAATGGTCGGCTCAGGGACACGACATGCTGCTGGTTCACGCGGTTCCGTAAAACGCGGTTGATCTGAGGCGGCGAAGGGCGGATTGTCTCGAAATCATGTGGTCGAGACATCCACCAGTAGTTATCATGAAAGAAGCAGAATTTGGCCTCCCTCCTCTATTCCTCCCTGCCGATAATCCCATGAACGCGTCTCTCCCCATCCATCGACGACAATTGCTCCAACGCGCCGGAGCCGGTTTCGGCGGCGTCGCACTCGCCTCCCTACTACAACAGGAAAACCTGCTCGCCGCCGCGCCCCAGCCATTGGATCCGCTCGCTCCCAAACCGCCGCACGATCCCAAACGCGCGAAGGCGAAACGCGTTATCTGGCTGTTCATGAACGGCGGACCGTCGCAGGTCGATACCTGGAACTATCGCCCGGAGCTCGAAAAGCGGGACGGCAAGGAACTCGAAGGATTCGATAAAAACACCGGCTTCTTTACCAATCAGGTCGGCCCGATCATGAAGTCGCCCTTCCAATTCGCCCAACACGGCGAAAGCGGAGCGTGGGCGTCGGAAATCTTTCCGCATATGTCGAAACACGTCGATAAGATGGCGTTTCTGCATTCCTGCCATACCGAATCGAACAATCACTCCCCCGCGCTGTTCATGGTCAATTGCGGCTTGCCGAAGATGGGATTCCCGTGCGTCGGCTCGTGGGTGACCTACGGTCTCGGTTCCGAAAGCCGCGACCTGCCCGCCTTTATCGTGATGTCCGACCCCAAAGGGCGGGGACTTCCCAAAGGCTACTCGCAAAACTGGGGCGCCGGCTTTCTCCCCAGCGTCTATCAGGGGACCTGGCTCAAACCGACCGGCGATCCGATCGACAATCTCAAACCACCCGCCACGATGGACGTCTCGCAACAGCGACGCCAGCTCGACCTGATGAAACAACTCAATCAGTTCCACGCGGAGCAGAATCCCGGCGAAGCCGATCTCGCGGCCCGAATCGAAAGCTTCGAACTCGCCTACCGCATGCAACAGGCGGCTCCCGAAACCCTCGATATCACCCGCGAAACCAAAGAGACGCAAGAGCTCTACGGCATCGGCGATCCCGACTGCGAGCATATCGCGAAGCAATGTCTCATCGCGCGACGCTTTCTCGAACGAGGCACGCGTTTCGTCCAAATCTATTCCGGCGGAATGGAGAACGAACGAAGTTGGGACGGTCATAAGGACATCGTCAAAAACCACGCCGGTTTCGCCAAAGAGACCGACAAACCGATCGCCGCCCTGCTACAGGATCTCGAAGCCCGAGGCCTCCTCGAAGATACGTTGGTCGTCTGGGGGGGAGAATTCGGGCGTTTACCGATCGTCCAGAAGGGGGGCACCGGACGCGATCACAACCCGCACTGCTTCACCGTCTGGATGGCGGGCGGCGGTGCCAAGGGGGGCACGTCATACGGCATCACCGACGAGATCGGCCACAAAGCCGTGGACGACAAAGTCCACATCAACGACCTGCACGCCACAATCCTGGATCTGCTGGGGCTCGATCACGAACGACTCACTTATCGACACAACGGCCGCGATTTCCGCCTGACCGATGTCGCCGGTCATGTTGTCCACGATGTGATTGCGTAAAACTGGCGAGTGCAACCCCTTTGTTAGTCAGGATTTAAGTCTTGCCACAATCCCTCTTGCACCAGAGCGGGGATCTTTCTTACACTTCCGCTCCCACCGAGAAGCCATTTCCGTCCCGTTCCGGGACATCGAGTTTTCCTTTTCAAAAAACAGTTGGGAGCCTTCCCATGAAATCCGCGCGCACTTTGTTCGTTGTGTTTGGATCGTTGTTCGTCGTCTCGTTATTGACGGGCTGTCAGCGACTGGCTCACGAACTCCACCCCGAACGTCTCTGGCGACTCAATCGCGGCCCGGCGGTCGGTCAGATCGATCCGAACTTCAGCATCTCGGACGAGGAAGCGAACGTCCTCTCGAACGACCTGGAAGAGGTTGTTAACAGTCCGGAGTTCGCGAAACTCAAAGGCGAATGAGTTTCACAGTTGCTTAATCGACCGCATGTAAAGCAAGTGCCGATTCAGTGCTCGGTTCCTTCCGCATCCGCTTCGATCTCCACTTCGTGTGCCGTCGGTGCTTCTTCGTCTTGGATGTAGGTCTTCCCTTTGTAGGTCTTTACGACAAACAGAAACCCGACCGCCGCTACGAACATGCATCCCGTAAAGAACCAATAATAACTGGCTCCCGGCAAACGACTGCTGCCGTCCGCTTTCTGAATCACCAGATTCACGATGGCGGTGAACTCATTCCCGGCGGCCACTGACATCAGATAGAGTGACATGATCACCGACTTCATGCTGTTCGGAGATTGTGTATAGGAGAATTCGAGACAGGTGATCGACACCATCACTTCCGCCGCAGTCAAAATTCCGTAGGCGAAGACCTGCCAACCGATGCTGGGTGTCAGCCCCGCGTCAATCTGGGTTTCGATCCAGCCGCTCACGCTGAACGCCGCGACCGCGAGAAACATCCCGATCGCGATCTTTCGCAGGGGAGTGAGTCCAAATGATTTGTCGAGAGCTGGATAGATCACGTAGGCGAAGATCGGTACGAACAGCAGAATGAAGAACGGATTCACCGCTTGAATCTGTGACGGCAGAACGTCGATCACCCACCCGAACAGATTCACTTCCAGATCCATGTTTTTCGCTTGTAACACCCAGGCGGAAGCCGTCTGGTCGAACAGGCACCAGAACATCGCCACGAAGACATAAATGGGTAGCAATCTCAGAATTGCGGCTAACCCTTCTCCAGAAAAGCAGTCTTCGAAAAGTTTGGGTCCGCGAGGAGGGACGTGCACGAAGGTGTTGCGTCCCATCCAGAAGATCACGGTCGCGATCGCCATCAGAATTCCCGGCACACCGAACGCCACCGACGGTCCGAAGCGATCCAGTAAAATTGGCGTCAACAGCGTCGAGGCAAACGCCCCAAGGTTAATCGCCACATAGAACCAACCGAAAATTTTCGGCAGCAGATGCTTGTTGCGACTCCCGAACTGGTCGCCGACGTGCGCCGAGACACACGGCTTGATCGCCCCCGTCCCGATGGAAATAAACGCCAGACCGAATCCGAGTCCCCACCGCGTCTCATCCACCGCCAGACAGAAATGCCCCAGACAGTACACAATCGACAGCCACAGGATCGTCTTATATTTTCCGAACAGCCAATCGGATACAATCGCACCAATGAGTGGAAAAAAGTAAGCCGCCACTACGAATGTATGCACCCAGAACTTCGCCTGAGGCTCGGACATCGCGTCGACTTCGCCATCTGCTCCCAGCAGATATTGGGTCATAAAGACCGTCAGAATCGCCTTCATCCCGTAAAAGCTGAATCGTTCCGCCGCTTCATTTCCTACGATGTAGGGAATGCCGGGAGGCATGCCTTCAATGTCGAATGGCTTGGTGGCGTGTTTCGTATCACTCATGGTGTCTCTTCCGTGGGAAGTGTCATCTCTAAGTTTTCGACCAGAAACGACCATTCATCGGCCACTTCTTCAATGATCTTGGTGGTCGGTTTTCCCGAGCCGTGACCCGCTTTCGTTTCGATGCGGATCATCACCGGGGCGTCCCCCGTGTGATATTCCTGCAGGCGGGCGGCGAACTTGAAACTGTGGCCCGGCACGACGCGGTCGTCCGTGTCGGCGGTCGTGACCATCGTCGGCGGGTACGACGTTTCCGGCTTCAGATTATGATAAGGGGAATACGCATACAACGCCTCGAACTCTTCGGGATCGTCGGACGAACCGTAATCATCGACCCAGAATCGCCCCGCCGTGAACTTGTGGAACCGCAACATATCCATCACTCCAACCCCCGGCAGACAGGCTCCGAACAGATCGGGACGCTGCGTCATCACCGCCCCGACCAGAAGTCCGCCGTTACTGCGTCCCTGCACGGCCAGTTTCGGCGTGGAGGTGTATTTCTCGTCGATCAACCATTCCGCGGCCGAGATGAAGTCGTCGAACACATTCTGTTTCTGAAGCTTGGTGCCCGCGCGATGCCAGGTCTCGCCATATTCACCTCCGCCGCGCAAATTGGCGACCGCCAGCACACCTCCCATTTCGAGCCAGGCCGCCCGAGAGATCGAAAAGCCCGGCGTGATGGCGATGTTGAACCCGCCGTACCCATACAGCAGAGTCGGATTGTTGCCGTCTTTCTTGAGATCCTTGCGATGCGTGAGAAACATCGGAATCTTCGTGCCGTCCTTGCTCTCGTAGAAGACCTGTTCGACGACGTACTCGCTGCCGTCAAAATCGACCGCCGCTTGTCGCAGCAGTCGGCTTTCACCCGTAGCGATGTCATAACGATAGATACTGGGCGGCGTATCGAAACTGGAGAAGGAATAGAACGTCTCCGTGTCGTCCCGCTTGCCGGAAAAACCGGACGCGGAACCGATCCCGTCGAACTCGACTTCGCGGACAAGCGTGCCGTCCATTGCGAAGACCTTCTCCTGCGAACGAGCGTCCTTCAGATAACCAGCCAGAAAATGATTTCCGACGAGAGAGACGCCGCGTAGTGTTTCGTCCGCCTGCGGAATGATCTCTTTCCAGTTCTCTTTTTCCGGCTGCGTCGTATCGATGGCGATCACGCGACCGCGCGGCGCATCAACATCTGTCTGAAAATAGAAGACGGGACCGTCGTTCCCGAGAAAGGAGTATTCGTTCTCGAACTTGTCGACCAGTTGTTTGAATCCGGCGAGCGACTCAGTCAGGTCGCGATAGAAGATCTGATACTTATCATCGGTCCCCTTCCAGACGGTCAGAATCAACCAGTTTCCATCCTCGGAAACGTCGCAACCGAACCCCCACTCAGGATGGTCGGGGCGTTCGTAAACCATCACGTCATCGCTTTGCGGCGTACCGACGCGGTGATAGTAGACCTTCTGATTCAGATTGAGATTCTGGAACTCGTCTCCTTCTTCGACCGCCGGGTAACGGTTGTAGAAGAAGCCGGCGCTATCCTTCGTCCACTCAGCCCCACTGAACTTCACCCAGTCGAGAACCTCATCGAGAATCGTCCCCGACTCGATCTCCATGATCTGGAACTTCTTCCAGTCGGAACCCGCTTCGGAGACTCCGTAGGCGACGTATTTCCCATCGTCACTGAAGTACGTTCCCGAGAGCGATCTAGTGCCGTCTTCGGTCCACTGGTTGGGATCGATCAACACCCGCGGCTCGCCCTCCAGGGTCTCCGAAACGTAGAGCACATACTGATTCTGCAAGCCGTCGTTTTTGTAGAAGTAGTAGCGTCCGCCCCGTTTGAAGGGGGACGAGAACTTTTCGTAGTTCCAGAGTTTGGTGAGTCGCTGCTTGATCTGTTCCCGTTCGGGAATCGCGTGCAGATAGCCGAAGGTCTGCTCGTTCTGTTTCTCGACCCAGGCAGCAACCTCTTTCGACTCCCGCACATCGTCTTCGAGCCAGCGATACGGGTCGGCGACTTTCGTGCCGTGATAGACATCCACGTGATCGACTTTCTCAGTGTCAGGAGGTGTAAAGGAAGGAGGATCGGCGGCAGAGGCGGAAAACGTCATACAAGACAACAGTCCCAGGGAAATCAGGGCCCGCGGTGCGGACCGATGTGTGATCGACGGCATACGAATCCTCTCGTGGAAACGGGTCCTTGCCATTTAAGCGAGTTCCCGACGCGGAGGAAAGAACCGAATCCGTTCTCTTTTCCGATTTCGCGCAGAACCGTCAAGGGAATCAAGAAGAAAGACGCCAAGTCCCGGAGACGCCAAGAATCGCAGAGTGGGAATATGGCCGGGCGGACCGTGTGGGAGATTTAGACCGCGGGAAGAAGTAAGAACACGGAGGAAACTGAGACAGACGAAAAAATTGAGCCGCCGGGGCCGTTGTGCTGACTCACCACAGGTTTTGAGCTGCATAGAATTCAAATAAAGCAGACGGAACTTCGCTGATCAACGCTAATCGGGATCAGACTTGGTGATGAGTGTTGATGGGTGAAGATGAGTGTTCCCCAATCTTTCCGTCTGCGACTCTGGGGGCATCACACATTTTGAACAGCAATTGTTCTGTTTATCATTTTCTTCATCGCTCATGCCGACTTGCGTAACCGCAGGCCGCCGAGCGATTAGCTCGGAGTAAGGCCGAGGGCGCGAGAAGAAGCGTTTCCTTCACGTCGGCCTACAGTGGGCGCCGAATGTTGATCCTTTTCTCTGCGCCGCCGCGCCTCAGCGCGAGATTTCTTTTTCTTCCGTGGGGCTCCGTTTTCTTCCGTTTTTATCCTTGGCTCTTTTCAAACACTGGCAAGACGCGCAGTGCCACACAAGATTGGTCTTGTTCTCGAACTCGTACCAGA
>JABURQ010000157.1 GCA_014762625.1 Planctomycetaceae bacterium
GCGTGTTGGAGTTGATACAGACAATGACGGCGAGAGCGATCGTTGGACCGAATGGAAAGAGGTTAAAGAGACATACTCGCAAAAGCCGGGCTTCGCCAAGCAGATTGAAAAAACGTCGGCAGCGATGGATCTCTCCTCTCTGCCGAAATTTTATGGAATTCAATTTGAACTGAAGCTGACCGATACGACTGAAAATAAATCGAAACCGATCGTAGATCGGGTTGTCATCGAGATTCAGTAAACAGAATCCTGATTCTACTTGGAATTCCGCGGCCATTTCATTCAGTCAGGTAACCGGAAAAACCCTTCACCTTCAACGAAGTGTAGTCGGCAATTAATCGGAGGATAAGGAAACTCCTGAATCGTTCCTGAAGGCCAGTGTATTTTCAGCATGGCAATATCAGTGGCCTTTCCCAGACCAAACACCAGATGACGTTGATTGCTGGCTTGATATCCGTCACCGGCAGTCATCTGACGCGTGAGGGTTCCTGCCGAAGTGTTGAGAGTAACGATCGTTCCAATGGCGTCGCGGGAACACTCGATTCCTGTAAGAGTAATAGTCAGGAAGTTGTTGGTGTGGTTTGTCTCATTTTTTAACAAAGCCAGCGGAGCATCGAGATGGCTGATTGCCAGGTCTTCGAGGCCGTCTCGATTGAAATCCAATTTTGACATTCCACGTCCCAGGAGCTTTCGAGAGAAATACGGGCCGGTCTCTTCGGGGACCTGCTCCACAAAAGTGAGGTTTCCTGTGTTTCGATAAAACTGTGGCTGCATTTCATAATCCAGCCCCTGCTCGGAATAGTCATCAATGTGGCCGTTCGTAATGGCCAGGTCGAGTTGTCCGTCGAGGTTTCCGTCGATGGCTTGAGTGCCAAATCCCAGTAGCTTGAAACTGGATCGCTGCAGACCCGCATTTGCGGTTTCATCCGTAAAGAGTTGTTCAGACTGTTGGCAATAAAGGGTATTCGATTCATCGGTAAAGTTTGTTATGAAGAAATCCAAACGTGAATCACCATCCCAATCTCCTGAGGCGATCCCCATACAGGCCTCGCTTTCACCGTGATGATTCACTGCCAAGCCGCTCATCAGGGCCAGATCCTGGAACTTCGGCATCTCTCCCGCACTGGGAGACTCATTGACCAAGTAGAAATTGGGAACTCCGTCGTTCGAGACGAGTAAATCAGGGGTTGCAGCATCCGGCCGCTGCCAGCAGACAATCCCCATGCCTTTTCCCTCGGCGAGGGCGACACCGGACTCTGTCGAAATATTCCGAAATCCGCCATTCCCCAGATTAAGGAAGCATTGATCGGGCGTTCCGGAAAAGTCCTGAGGGGCACAGGGTTGCTCGAACCCTCTTTCATCGCGACAGGCGATTTCAAAAATTCGCGGTCCTGAGAGATAATTCACGTCGTACAGATCGGGAAGTCCATCCGCATTCAAGTCGGCCATCAGGCAACTTGTCGTCCATGACTTTTCCTGAGAGGAACTATCCTTTTCTGCCTCTCTGAAGGTGCCGTCTCCCTGGTTGATGAAAAGCTGATTGACGCCGATATTGCCAACGTACAGATCGGGAAAGCCATCGTTGTTGAAATCACCGACCGTGGCGCCTTGACTGAATCGATTTTCATTGATTTTTGCAGCCCCGGTCACGTTGTCGAAAGTTTGCTGACTTCCATTTCGATAGAGTTGGTCCTTGAGATTTGGATCGCGCTCTGCCGTTGACCATCTCTGCCCCTGGGTGAGGTACAAGTCCGGCCAGCCATCGCGGTCATAGTCCAGCACCGCGACTCCTCCCCCCGTGAATTCATACATACGTCCCAGACCCCGCACTTGGGGACTCGAGTCATTGAAGTACGAAAAATCGATTCCCGCTGCGAGAGCGATGTCCGAAAACCTGACCGCGACTGTCTCGTCAGATGATTGAGATCGACGGGGAGAGACTGTCTGAACATCGTTACTCCTAGGCATCGGATACGCCTCTCTCAAGTCGGCATCGATGGGAAATATCCCGGCGGCGGTGCGACGAGTCGGCAGATCAGGGAACATAGAACGGATTCTTCGAACCCGTTCCGTCAAAGCGGAGTCGTGCTCTCCTGATTCTTTCGACAGCAGAGCCCAGGCGTAAGCTTCCCAAAGTAAGCCCAACGACTCAGCGAGTTCAGAAGCTTGCGCATAAGGAATACGCGACCGAAACCTGGAAGATTCAGAGGTGCGAAGATCAAGCAGTCGATCGTACTCTTGCAGATCGCGTGCTCGTTGGAGAAATGGTTGGGCCGCCTCTATGTCACCGATCTGCACGAGAGACTGTCCGAGTTGGTAATTGGCGGTCGCCAGGTTAGGATCTCGTGAGAGTGCCTCTAAAAAACAACGAATCGCTGTCTCCGTTTGAGACCGTTGTAGAAACCCTAGGCCGCGCGCCTCCCAAATCAATGGATGCTCTGTCTGCGTGGGGAGTTTGGCGTTCCATGTCTGCCACTGTTGCTGATCTGCCTGAGAGACAAGTAGCTGACCCAGACGCCCCTGAGCCAGACCCCAGTCGGGATTTTCATCGAGGATTTGCTGCAGGAGAGTTTTCGCACTCTCGATGTCTCTCTCAAGAGCAGCTCGACGTGCCATCGCCAGCCGAATGCCTGATGCGGTCGAGAGTTCCTGAGCGTAGGACTGCAAGACTTCGGTACGAGGCGCGAGGCGTTGATCTGACGCCAGCAGCATCACATATTCTGGTTTGACCTCTCCCCGCTCGATAAAACGAATCACATGCGGAACGAGTTCATCAGTTCTCGTCTGTAATGCCAGCAAATCGATCAGTCGCGCCCGTGCGTCCAATCGCTTCGAATCTATCCTCAGAGCTCGTTTGTATTCTCGTTCCGCGTTTTCGAGATCGTGTGAGATTTTTCGAAAGATATCTCCCGACAGCAGTCTTGCTTCGATGGCCGGTTCGCGAACCGTATCGTCGATCTGCTGACAGTGATCGAGCGCGAGTTGATAAGAATCCAGCTCAGCCGCCGCTCTGGCAATCAGTAGATGAGCCTCCTGTCGATCGGGTTCTCGATTTAACACCAAACTCGCGTAGTCGATGGTTTGTTGAGAATCGCCCGATTCCCACGCAGTTTTAGCCTTCGCCAGCCAATGATGAGTTTGCCGGCTGGGCGAAGATTTCCACCAGATGACGGCAATGCCGGAAAGCAGAAGCAAGCCGACGAGGACCATGATTCGACGGCGTGGGGCTTGTTTGCCATGGTTCGATGGGGAGCTCATTCAGTGCGTCCCCGGCAGAGAGTTCGGAACTGGCGGAGTGGCATCGGATTCTCCACGAAATAATCCCCTCTCACTCATCCTGTTCTTTCAGATGTTCGAGCATCTCCCACGCTCTCCCATGCTCCGGGTTGAGGGTCAGACAACGCTTCCAAGCGTCTCGGGCGTCCTCAAGTGAGCCCTGTTCGGCTTTGACTAGCCCCAAATAATACCAGGTCTCGGTATAATCAGGATAATACTGTGTGGACTTGGAGAGCAGGGACTGAGCGGCCTCAAGTCGGTTTTCTCGATAGGCATTCGTTCCGCGATAAAACAAAGCGAGCCCTTCGTGAAGATGGGCAACCTCGGACTGGCCGCTTTCTTCAAAGCTCTGAGCGAGTTTCTCGTGTCGTTCGGAAGTCGGAACTAATCCCACCGCCTCAAGCCACAATGCACGGGCTCTCTCAGGATCGCCCATTTGCTGGTAGATGTCTCCCTCCAGCTCCAGAACTTCAGGTGTCCGATACTCCTGTTGGTGAAGAGTTTCCAGGAGATCGAAAGCCTCTTCCAGACGCCCCTCTCCAAGCGCGACTTGAGCGGCGGCCACGTAGACCGATTGATAGTTTAGCAGGTCATGCTCTTCGATCATTGCCAGTGCGCGGTCGAGGCAGTCCGCCCGTTCAGAAAGTGTACCGGAATTTTTCAGTTGCAGGCAGGCAGCAAGCTGCTTTTGCAAACCCAGCTTCCCCCGAAACAGGCTGATGTAGCTCATCCCATATTCCAGAGTGAGCTGATACTCGGCACGCTGCACGTCAAGTCGACGTTGCCAGGCCAGTTCCCGGTCTCCACTGGTTTCTGCGGCGTAGGCCAGTAATTGCTTGAACTTAAGCGAGTTTGGCAATTCGTCGAGTTGTTTTTCAACGATTGCGGTTCCTTCCTCGGTGTGACCAGTGCGGATGAGTAATTTGGCCAACTGGTAGGCGGCTGGCGGAAAGTCTGCAATCTCCCGGAAAGCCTGTTCGGCACCCTCGGGATCTTCCAGGCGAAGCCGGTTTCGACCGATTTGATACCAACAGGTCTGAGCAAGCTGCGAATCCTGACTGTCGACAAGTTGTTCGAAGATCGATAAGGCACGCTCCATGCGTCCCATTCTTTCCAGACAAAATGCCTGACCATAGAGGGCCTGCTCATCTGCAGGGTTGAGTGAGATTGCTTGTTGGAATGTTTGTTCCGCTTGTGGAAAGTAGCCTTCTCCGAGATAAGCTTCCGCGAGATGCTTCCAGTTCTCAGCGGATCCGAATTCTGTGTCCTGCTGGAGTTTTTGAAGTTCACGGGCCGTATCCAAATCGAGCTCCGATAACGCAACGGACGGCGGTTCGACTCGATTCGCCCGTTGCCAGACGGCGCGACCACAGACGAAGGACTCGACGAGGAGGACAAACCAGAGCAAAACGACGATCCTGCTCATCGTTCCGACTCTCGCAAATTCAACCAGGCAGCCACGCGCCCTATACGTGAATAAGGAGATCGAATGTGCAATCCTCCGGCCACGATATCCGGCAGACCATCCCCATTTACGTCCCCGCAATCCACCGTGACGAGATGCGAAGGTTCGGAGTCGATTTGACGGGGAGAGAAGTTTTGACGTCCGTCGTTTTCCAGACACACGACACTCGCCGGGTTCTCAGTTCTCCAGTCATTACTCATGCTCACCAGGACCACATCCAGATCCTCATCAGAGTCCAGATCGCAAGCGGAAGCCGCATAAGTCCCTCCTAAATCGGAGATGCGTTTCGCTTCAAAAACCCACTCTCCCTGGTTCTCAAACCAGAAGCAGCCATGATACGGTTGCGGATAGGCATTCGCATCTTCCAGATTATCTCCCACAGGAAGCAGCAGATCGACATCTCCATCCCGGTCGAGATCGGTCTGGACCAAACCGGCACTTCCGATATCGAAATTGAAGAATCGGTGCAGCATGCGGCTTTGAAAAGATCCGGCTCCCAGATTTTCAAAAACCCAGAGTTCTTCTTCGTCCTGCGAAACGATTGCCGCGATATCGGGATCCCCATCGCCGTCGTAATCCGCCACGGGCACATGAATGGTTCCCGGACGAGCGAGAAGTTCGTGTTCTCGAAAACGCTCCGCCCCGCGATTCTCTAACCAGAGAACCTGACCCCGATTATAGCCAAAGACGGCGACCGTGAGGTCTATATCACCATCCGCATCGAAGTCAGCAGGTTGAACGTCCGCCACTCGGCGAACATTATCCAGAATTGTATGGGGGATGTAGCCATTAGTGTGATTTTCCAGCCAAACGACGCTGCCCACGACTCCATCGTCCGGAAGGATGTTTCCTAAAACGGAAACCACCACATCCAGATCGCCATCCAGATCCAGGTCAACGACCGTCGCATGCGCCGGCGCGGAGATCTGATCCGCGATCACACGTTCCTGCCATTCACCTTGCTCTGAAAGTTCGTAGGCGAGGACCTGATTGCGGCTCGCGTCACACACCAATACCTCATTCTGCCGGTCCCCGTTCAGATCAACAACTTGCACATTGGTGATCCTGGGTAAACCCACTGCTGTGGGACCGACTGTTTCGCGCAACCACTCACTACTTGCTGCAGGAAAGGAACTCCCGCCTTGGATTCGAGCGGGTAGTTCCTTCATGGCCGGGACGTGATTGAGCGAAAACAGAGTCAGCAGGGGAATCGTCAACATCGCGAGGAGCTGAGAAATTACCAGCCACTTCATCGAAAGTCCTCTTCCATATCAGCAACCTTCAGAATGTTGACACAGGAAATCTTTCCCGCAGATCAGGCAGTTCACCTAATCATCTCCGGAAAACATTATTCATTCAGATCGATCTGAATTTCCTGGCCTCCAGCGGCCACCTCATACATCAACTCTGTGGCTTCACGAGAGCTGAATTTCGGAGGCAGTAATTCCTTGGAATCCGCAGCCATTGCCGCTGCTTCCGGACTGTCCTCTTGCGGCATCGGCGATCCGTCAGAGAGAACACGTTTGGAGACAATCACTTTGAACTGGCCTGCCTCGCATCCCTCTACTCCCTGGCGGTTTTTCAGCACGAACTTACCTTCAGGATCGGTGGCCCCAAAGTAGGTATATTGTGTTCCCGTGCCGTTGGAGATGAATGTCACTGAAGCCTGACCCAATGGTTCACCGTTGAGTTTGATAGTCCCTGTAGCCGGATGCAGTTCCACATCCGGAGATTCCGCTGCGGAGTTGCCGCAACCGCTCAGCAATCCGGTCAGTAGAAGGCATGTCATCCCCAAAAACATTGAATTCTTCATGTGTAATCTTTTCATGGCGAGTCTCGATTTTTTTAAGAGATTAAAAAGAAATTGGTTGAGAATCATTGATGTCATAGATCCAAGTCGGGAGAACGACTCCCCCGACTTGGATGTTGGCACAATTCATGGGTTGCCTGATACTCAATCAGAATTCACCCACAGGATTTCCATCGGAGATATAAGCGAGATTACGACGGACCTGGTTGTCGATATTCTCACTGAGAAATTGAACGGAACCGTCGCCCAACAGGACATGACAGCCTCCCGTGTGAGTACTCCCCGGAGCGCCCCAGTTGCGAGTACTTCCTGCCGTACTGTTGGAATCTGGATTCGACCACCATGGGCAACAGGTCCAGAAGTTGATTCCTTCACTCGCGGCGAGATCAATGCCGTTCCCGACCCACTTGGAATAACCCCAGGTGTTCGAGACACCGTTTTTGACATCCAGTGTCCCTTCCACGACGGCGACTGTGTTGCTCGACCCGTCAGTCATGTCTCGCATGCGACTTGCACTGTTCAGGCCAAACAAGCGTTTTGAGGCCTTGCTACGATTGGTCCAGGTGGTCATCGAACTTGAGTAGCGTTGGACGCTGAAATCGTAGCTGGTCTTCGCTCCAAACAGATTGTTCGAATAAGATTGCGCACTGATGCGATAGTTGGCAGAGTTGCCCGTGTAGTAGGGGTTTCCATTGTCAGACGGGCAGAGTAAGACATTCAGAAGCTGGGAAACGACGGCTGCATTCCCGTTCGTGTAAGGATCGCCCACCATCCCCACGCCTGCTCTGTCATAGGAACCGGAGGCTCCCAGGGAATTAAACTGATTGTAGAGGGGGGCCTGATCCAGCAGTGGAAGCATCCCTATCCAGCCCCGATGGTTCAGACCCTGCCCAGCAGGGGGAACATCTCCTGCATCAAGAGAGGCATCGTGAGTCGTGGAATAAGGAAAAACCGTGTATTGGTCGTGATAGTTATGTAACGCGAGACCAATTTGTTTGAGGTTGTTTTTACAGCTGCTGCGGCGAGCCGCTTCGCGAGCCTGCTGGACCGCCGGCAGCAGGAGAGCTACCAGAACGGCGATGATGGCAATTACCACCAGTAGCTCAATAAGAGTAAAGGCTTGACGTCGAATCTTCATAAGTGCGCTCCTTTTGGAAGTAAGACCGAAGATAATGAACTAAGAAAATGAAGTAAGTGAATCTTCGACCGTGACGAGCGCTGAAACAGCCGTCTCACCTTCAAAGGCTGATTGCCAAACTGGATCAGGTGAGGATTGTATAATCTGCAAACCCCAAGCCAACTTAGTGATCTAATTCAAAATAACCCCTAACCTGTTATTTATCAGACGCTTAAGAAATGTGAAATTCTCGGAAACCAGTTCGGCTCCACCGTTCAAAGTGACTGTGAAGACCGATGATGCACAGAGTTCAGGCAGTGGTGCCGCGCAAGTTGTTAGCGAACGGATTGAAAGCCGAGAGCCATGATCAGCCCCATCACCGCGAGAGGTATCCAGCAGAGACTCGTTGTTCCGCCGATCACAGCAACGGTCCACATGATGCGTCGCGATTGGTGCCACCATCCCGCCAAAAGTGAAATCAAAAACGTCATCGGAATCGGCAACGCGATCAACCAGACAAGTTCGTGGGTTCCGGTCTCCCAGTGTAAAACATGACTCCCCAGAAACACGACAACAGCCCCGGCCATCGACCACAACAGACTCCAGATCGAGGCACGCCAGAATTCCCAACTGGTCAATTCAGAAACAACCCGTTTTCGGGAAGGCCAATTGATTTTTGCGAGACGAGATTCGAGCGTCATGGAGTATTTCCTGTTATGCTGGGATAACAGGCGGGAGCGAGAACCAAAACTCACGCCAAATCCATTGCGCACTGATTTTTTAGACGGGAAAACAGTTTCATGCCGACTTTTACGCTCCACATCCAAGCTTGTCTGTTTCTAATCTTGCTCACCTCATCCGCAATGGCGGAAACGCCTCCTGCGGAGACAGTTCCCGAGCATTTCAGCTCTCCCAAACAAATCCACTCACCCGATAATCGAGGATTTCAGGGAATCCCCAGCTTTGCGATTGGTTCCGCAGGTCGCATGTGGGCGACCTGGTACGCGGGAGTCACCCCCGGCGAAGACCAAAATAACTACGTCGTGTTGAGCACCAGTGGTGACGGCGGTCAAACCTGGAAAGAAGTCATGATCGTTGACCCGGATGGTCCGGGACCAGTGCGGGCGTTCGATCCGGAACTCTGGCTCGCACCCAACGGCACTCTCTACTGGTTCTGGGCGCAAGCGGTCGGACACGCCGGTTTTCCGGGAGGAGTCTGGGCCGCTACGACCTCCACCCCCGATCTGGCAAACGCCGAATGGAGCGAACCGCAACGTCTCAACGATGGTGTGATGATGTGCAAACCGTTAACGCTCTCGACAGGCGAGTGGGTCTTACCGACTTCGCTCTGGCGAACACAGGACAAAAGCGCCCAGATGATGATCTCTAATGATGCGGGGAAAACCTGGAAAGTTCGCGGAGCTTGCAACGTCCCCCAAAAAGACCGACAGTTCGACGAACATATGATTGTTGAACGCAAGGATGGCTCTCTCTGGATGTTGGCGCGGACGAATTATGGTATTGGGGAAAGTATTTCCACCGATCGCGGGAAAACATGGCCGGATCTCACGCCGTCTGACATTCATCATCCGAGCGCCCGGTTCTTTATCCGTCGTTTGAAGAGCGGAAACCTGCTACTGGTCAAGCACGGTCCAATTGATGAGCGAATCGGCCGATCCCATCTCACCGCCTATCTATCCGAGGATGACGGTCGAACGTGGTCGGATGGATTTCTGCTCGACGAGCGAGGAGGAGTCTCCTACCCCGATGGGCAGCAAACGGCAGACGGGTTGATTCATATCATCTACGACTACAGTCGCACCGGAGACCGTCACATCCTCCTCGCTTCTTTTCGCGAAGAGGACGTGAAGGCTGGGAAACCGGTGAGCGAAGATGTTCGGTTAAGACAAATCGTCAGTGACGCGGACGGCGGCGTTTCCAAACAGAAGTAACCGCCCATCGATGATCGGTCAGGCGGTTTCTTTGAAGACGATATCGATTGCCAGCGCTGCGGCTAATAACAAAATGGTGGCAATCCGGTTTTGAGCCGCGTCTTCATCCAGTGAAACCATATAGGTATCGGCACTCGTAAAGAGTTCTTTTCCGATGCCGCCCCACTTCATATCGACCAGGCCGAGTTCGTTGCCGCTGGGAGAAAGGAATTTGAAGTTGCGTCCCTTCCAGTTTCCTTTGACCTCGGCGACTTGATTGTCCTGCATGTCGTAGACGTAGAATCCTCCGCCGAGCGAAAAAACTTTGCTTTTGAAATATCCGATATGCTCGCCGCTGCTGTCTTCCACCATCACCCGCGCTCGCAAAAAGGTGAAGCCTCTCGTGATGCGGAAGGCGATCGCTCCTCCCTCTTCACCTTCGGTCACATCCACAGCGGTCGGCAGCAACCGTTTATTGATCAACAGTCGCAGTAATTTCATCCCGCCGCTGATGTTCTCTCGCGCCATACCGACTTTCTGTTGAGTCTCGGGGTCGAGAATGTCGTAGGCGTCTGTCATCTTGAGCAGTCCGTAATGTTCTTTCACAACGAACTGATGGAGGTCGAGGAGCGATGGTGTGTCATTCATGTTTCGTTTCCATGAGAGGAGCGAGCGATTTTGAGTTCTCCCAATTTACTCCCAGTATCCGTCAAAAAACACAATATCTCTGTGAATTTTCATGGAAAACGCTCTGAATGAATTCCTTACTGACGCGGTGACAATAGAGTATCTGGTCGCGTGCAGATTCGCCGGCAGGTATTACTTATCTGATCGATCTGAAGAGTTTGAAGATCGCCGGGGCGGTTTGCGATAGTTCAGAGGCGGTTTCTGATCCGGCTTCAAAAGCGATTCGTAGGTTCGATCCCCCAACCGTTGGGTGTGTTCCGCTCGCGCTTTCTTCAATAAATCCTCTTCAGTGAGCAGTTCCAGTCCGGAGATCGCCAGAACTTGAGCGGCCAGTTGCATGCCGTGTCGGGCGATCGTGTTCCCCCCGCAAGCGACAGCTTGCCAGGAATGAGCGGGGGTTCCGGGAACCCAGCAAGCGGTCGTGAATCCGGTCGTTGGGACGACCCAGGAAACATCTCCCACGTCCGTCGATCCCTTGCCGACCGTACCGCTCTTGTCGATCACGTTGGAGATCTGATCCAAAGGTTGGGGGCGAGGGAGCGTTTCCTGAAGTTTGACGGCGAACTGGAGTTCCTCTTCCGAATATTCGATCTGATTGAGCAGTCGAAGATTCTTCATCGTCAATTGGGCGAGGGTGTTGTTGGGAAAGATTTCCGCGATCCCTCCCTGATAATCGATTTCCAGTCTGGTTTCTGTTGCCAGAGCTCCCGCTTGCGCACAGAGTTCCAATCGTTGATACAACTTTTTCACGATTTGAGACTCCGGGTGCCGAACGTAATAATAGACTTCC
This sequence comes from Planctomycetaceae bacterium, assembly GCA_014762625.1. Taxonomy (GTDB): domain Bacteria; phylum Planctomycetota; class Planctomycetia; order Planctomycetales; family Planctomycetaceae; genus JABURQ01. The sequence continues at coordinate 11,077 of JABURQ010000157.1, forward strand.
GCAAATTCCGGGACCACGTTCGGAGCTTCTCCGCCCGACGTGATGACGTGATGAATTCGCGTTCCCTCGGGAGTGTGTTCGCGGAGTAGCTGGGCGGCGTGATTCGTAAGTTCCACAGCATCGAGAGCGGAGCGCCCTTGTTCGGGAGCTCCCGACGCGTGAGCGGCTTTCCCGTGAAAGCGAAACTTCACCGCGATACGAGCCAGCGTGCTTCGATCTCCTGCTGAATTACTGCTGCTGGGGTGCCAGTGGAAGACCGCATCACAATCCTCAAACAATCCCTCTCGAACCATAAACGCTTTTGCCGAGCCTCCTTCCTCCGCCGGGCATCCATAGAGGCGAATTGTCCCCGCGATATAGTGTTCTTTCATGTAAGCTGCCAGAGAGATGGCGGCGGATGTTGAGGCGACCCCGAACAAATGATG